>CAMBZO010000001.1 GCA_945872195.1 Akkermansia muciniphila
AAAACGGTTCGCTCCACCTTGGACTTTTTGGCCGACTCCGGATTGATCCCCTCGGGCATCGGAATTTCGGCGAAAGCCTTGAGGCCGGGATATTGAACGTAGGAAAGTTTCTTGTCAGGACGGGCGATCATCACCACTTCGGCCATGCCCGTAGCCTTGAGCTGTTCGCCAATGAGCGGCGGAATGCGGCTGCCCTCCACTTTTGAGATGTCCACCTCGAATCGAGTCTGTCCACCGCCGTAAGACAGTTTGCCAGGAACCAGAATCATGCTGCCCTGTTCACTCTTGGTGCCAAAGTTCAACGCCGCCGTGAAGGCGCTGTGTTCACCCAAAAAGCGGGTCAAGACGGCACCGAAATCAGCCCCGGGCAGATTGCCCAAACCACCGCCGCCGACTTGGGCAATCGCGCTGGGATTTTCCAGCACCAGGAGGGCGGACAACATCAGCAAGGGGAAATGTTTCATGTCAGGTAAGATCAGACTTTCACGAACTAGAGGAGCCAGCATCTTCGTTGTCAACCAGAAGTGTTACCAAACCTTCGCGACTGCACCGAGTGGCTGACAGCGCCATCTATAGCCGCTACCTTTCTGGTATGTCGCTTTCGCTTCGCGTTCTGATTGCGCCGGACAAGTTCAAGGGCACGCTCACCGCTCACGCCGCCGCCGAGGCCATCGCCGCCGGCTGGCGCAAGGCGCGGCCCGCCGACCGGCTCACGCTCCTGCCCATCAGCGACGGCGGCGATGGCTTTGGCGAAATCCTCAGCGCGGCGCTCGGCGCGAAGTTGCAGCGCGTGCGCACGGTGGACGCCGCGCATCGCCCGCTCGAAGGCGTGTGGTGGTGGGATGTGAAGTCCAAGACCGCCGTCATCGAGTCCGCGAACATCATCGGCCTGGCCATGTTGCCGCCGAAACAGTTTCACCCCTTCCAGCTCGACACGTTCGGGCTGGCCGCCGTGTTGCAAGCGGCGGCGAAGAAGGGCGCGCGGCGCTGCTTCGTGGGCATCGGCGGCAGCGCGACGAATGACGGCGGGGCAGGGGTGGCGCGCGGGCTGGGCTGGCAGTTCTTCAATGGGCGCGAGGAAGAACTCTTCCGCTGGACGCACTTCCAGCAGTTGCACCGGATGATTGCCCCGCGCCGGCGCAAACTCTTTCCGCAGCTCGTCGTGGCCGTGGACGTGCAGAACAAGCTGCTCGGCGCGCGCGGCTGCTCCCGCGTGTATGGCCCGCAGAAGGGTCTGCGCCCGGAGGAATTCCCGAGTGCCGAGCGCGCGCTGCGCCGGCTGGCGAACACGGTGAAGGCGCAGCTTGGCCGCGATCTCGCGGGCCTCCCGGGCACGGGCGCGGCGGGGGGGCTGGGCTTCGGGCTGTGCGCGTTTGCGGGCGCGAAGCTGGAGTCCGGCTTCGACCTCATCGCGCGGCACGCGAAGCTGGAGGGGCACCTGCGCGCGGCGGACCTCGTCATCACCGGCGAGGGCGGGCTGGATCGCTCGACGCTGATGGGCAAGGGCACCGGCGAAATCGCCCGGCGGTGTCACGCGCGCAAGCTGCCGTGCCTGGGCCTCAGTGGTGTGGTGCAGGACGAGGCGGCGTTGCGGAAGTGGTTTCAGTCCTCGAGCGGGCTGACGCAGCTCACCTCGCCGGAGCAGGCGAAGGCGGAACCGGCGCGCTGGCTGGCGACGCTGGCGGAACAAGTCGCGCGCAACCTCGCGTGAAACTCTTCTACACCGGCCCGGTCATCAACACGGAGATGCTCGTCTCCATGCTGGAGAAGCACGGCATCGCGGCGGTTCACGAGTTTGTGGACCCGACGCTGCCGGAGGACGGGGACTTGAGCCGCGAGTCGAACGTGCTCGTGCCCGAGGCGGATTACGACCGGGCCTACCGGCTTTTCTACGAGGACAAGGAGAACGAGCTGTGAAGTCGCCCCCGGTGGCGGAGGCGTTCACCGCGCTCTCACGCGTTCACCACGTTCTGCGGCGCGCCGGCGAGGAAGGCTTTCACGTTGGCGACGCTCGTCTCCAACAGGCGCGCGCGGGCGGCTCGGGCGGCCCACGCCTGATGCGGCGTGATGAGGCAGTTCCGCGCGGTGAGCAGCGGGTTGTCGGCCTTCGGCGGCTCGCAGGAGAGCACGTCCAGACCGGCGGCGGCGATGCGTCCACTGTTGAGAGCGTCGGCCACGGCGGCTTCGTCCAGCAGCGGGCCGCGGCTGGTATTGAGGAGAAATGCAGTGGGCTTCATGAGCGTGAGCCGCTGCGCGTTCACCAGTGACTTCGTCTCCGGCGTGAGCGGGCAATGCAGGCTCACCACGTCCGCGCGGCGGAAGAGCGTGTCCATGTCCACGAACTCGACGCCGTCCCGCGGGGGCTTGGGCGTGCGGCTGGCGGCGATGATTTTCATGCCCATCGCCCGCGCGATGTCCGCCGTGGCCTGACCGATGCGGCCCCAGCCCACGATGCCCAGTGTCAGCCCGTCCAGCTCCAGCAGCGGGGTGCGCGCGTAGCACCAGTCGGCGGACTTCACCCAGTCGCCCGCGCGCACCGAGTCGGAGTGCGCGCCGATGTGGTGGCAAAGCTCCAGCAGCATCGCGATGGTGAACTGCGCGACGGCGCGGGTGCCGTAGAGGGGGACGTTGCTGACGGGGATGCCGCGCTCGCGGGCGGCGGCGGCGTCCACGATGTTGAAGCCGGTGGCGGTGACGGTGATGAAGCGCAGCTTGGGCAGCGCGGCGATGACCTCGCGCGGCACGAGCGCCTTGTTGGTGATGAGAACTTCCGCGTCCGCGCAGCGTGCGGCGACTTGCCCCGGCGGCGTGCGGTCGTGGATTTCGCAAGTGCCCAGCGCGTGCAAGGCATCCCAGCACAAGTCACCGGGATTCAGCGTGTGGCCGTCGAGGACAACGATTTTCATGGGCGGAAGTGAAGCGGAGGAAAGGCCGCGGCGGAAGCAGGAAAGGGCGCAGGGCCACCGAATCGGGCCGCGGCGTGTGCGCGCGAGCCGCGCGCGCGGTGGGGGCTGGAGCCAGTGGTCGGGTTCGAACCGACGACCTGCTGTTTACGAAACAGCTGCTCTGCCACTGAGCTACACTGGCCTTCCGCCCTTAACGCAGGCGAAGAATAAGAAAGCCCTGCTTCCCAACGCAAGAGCGGATTGGAAGCGTGTGTTGCGGCTAACGGTCACGCTCAGAGTTAAGAGTGAAGGGGGGGCGGCGCGGTGGGGTGGCATTGACGGGGATGACCGGGGGATTACGCTACACGGCCAAGTCATGTCACGGGAATCCACCCCAGCCAGAGCCGAGCGCGCGAGGGCGATCCTCGGCGCCTTGCAGCGCACTTACCCGGATGCGCACTGCGAGCTGAATTATTCCAACCCGCTGGAGTTGCTCATCGCGACCATCCTCTCGGCGCAATGCACGGACAAGCGGGTGAACTTGGTCACGGCGGAGTTGTTCCGGCGGTATCGCAGCGCGCGGGAGTTCGCGGAGGCGCCGTTGGCGGACTTGGAGCAGGCGGTGCGGAGCACGGGGTTTTACCGGAACAAGGCGAAGAACATCCAGGCGTGTTGCCGCAAGCTCGTCGAGCGCCACGGCGGCGAGGTGCCGCGCACGATGGACGAGCTCACGGCGCTCGATGGCGCGGGGCGCAAGACGGCGAATGTGGTGCTCGGGAATGCCTTCGGCATCAACGTGGGCGTGGTCGTGGACACGCATGTCTCGCGGCTCTCGCAACGGCTCGGGCTGACGCGGGAGACGACGCCGGAGCGCATCGAGCTGGACTTGATGAAGCTGGTGCCGCAGCCGCAGTGGGCGCAGTTCAGCCACTGGCTCATCTGGCACGGGCGGCGGCGGTGCATGGCGCGCACGCCGGAGTGCGCGGGGTGCGAATTGAAGGCGCTGTGCTCGCAGGTGGGTGTGAAGCGGTAAGCGGCAGTGCCTCACGCCCAGGACGCGAAGGGCGCAAAGGCAGGGCAGTGGGGCGTTGAAAGTTGAGCGGTGGAGGTGGGACGTTTCCCCCTCGCTGCCCCCTGCGCCCCGTTGCCGAAATGGGATTCGCTGCTTGCCACGCTGTGAGGGCTTGTTTCATCTTGGACTCACTAAATATGTCCAAAAAAGCGCTCGTCACTGGCATCACCGGCCAAGATGGATCTTACCTCGCGGAGCTGCTGCTCGCCAAAGGCTACGAAGTCCACGGCATCATTCGTCGCGCGAGTAGCTTCAACACCCAGCGGCTCGAGCACATCTACTCCGACCCGCACTCGCCGAAGCACAAGCTCATCCTCCACTATGGTGATCTGAGTGACGCGAGCGGTTTGTCCCGCCTCATCGCGAAAATCCAGCCGGACGAAGTCTACAACCTCGCCGCGCAGAGCCATGTGCGTGTGAGCTTCGACGCGCCGGAATACACGGCGGACATCGTCGGCACGGGGACTATTCGCTTGCTCGAGGCCATCCGGGAAGTCGGCCTCAAGCCGCGCTTCTACCAAGCTTCTTCCTCGGAGATGTATGGCAAGGTGATGGAGGTGCCGCAGACGGAGACGACGCCCTTCTACCCGCGCAGCCCGTATGCGTGCGCGAAGGTTTACTCCTACTGGATCACGGTCAACTACCGCGAGTCCTACGGGCTGCACGCGAGCAACGGGATCCTCTTCAACCACGAGTCGCCTCGGCGCGGCGAGACGTTCGTCACGCGCAAGATCACCCGGGCCGTCGCCGCGATTAAACTCGGGCGGCAAGACAAGCTGTTCCTGGGCAACATTGACTCCAAGCGCGACTGGGGCTTTGCGAAGGAATACGTCGAGGCTATGTGGCTCATGCTCCAGCAGCCCGAGCCGGATGACTACGTCATCGCGACCGGCGAGACCCATTCGGTGCGCGAGTTCCTGGAGGTTTCCTTCGGCCACCTCGGGCTGGATTGGAAGAAGCACGTGGAGATCGATCCGCGCTACTACCGCCCGGCAGAGGTGGACCTGCTCATCGGTGACCCGTCCAAGGCGAAGAAAAAACTCGGCTGGGTGCCGAAGGTGACCTTCACCGAGCTCGCCAAGCTGATGGTGGATGCTGACTTGAAGGACTTGCAGGACCAGCTTGCTGGAAAAGTTGCTCACTCAGAATAACCCGCGCCCGAGCGCGAACCGGCATTCGCCCCGGCCGAACACAGACACGCCATGCCCCGCGCACTCATCACCGGCATCACCGGTCAGGACGGCTCCTACCTCACGGAGTTGCTCCTCGAAAAAGGCTACGAAGTCCACGGCATGGTGCGGCGCACCAGCTCACTGGAGCGCTCGCGCCTCGTCCACCTCTACCGTGATTCGAAGATCTACGGCCAGAGGCTTTTCCTCCACTACGCCGACCTCGATGACCCGACCACGATGCGGCGCGTGCTCATGACCGTGGAGCCGGATGAGTTGTATCACCTCGCCGGCCAGTCGCACGTCGGCCTGAGCTTCGAGATCCCCGAGTCCACCTGCGATCTGACGGCGATGGGAACCCTGCGCTTGCTGGAGATGGTGCAAGACATGAGGAAGAAACCGCGATTCTTCCACGCCGCGTCGTCGGAAATCTTCGGCCAACCTGCGCAGATGCCGCAGGACGAGAACACTCCCTTTGCTCCGGTGAATCCTTACGGCTGCGCCAAGACCTTTGCCGCGCACATGGTCACCATCTACCGCAAGACGTTCGGCCACTTCGCGGTCAACGGCATCATGTATAACCACGAATCGCCGCGCCGCGGTGAGAACTTCGTGACTCGGAAAATCTGCCGCGCCGCCGCCGCCATCCAACTCGGCCAGCAAAAGGATTTGCTCTTGGGCGACACTTCGGCAAAACGCGATTGGGGCTACGCGCCGGACTACGTGCGCGGAATGTGGCTCTCGCTCCAGCACGCGACCGCCGAGGATTACATCTTCGCCACCGGCAAGCTTCACAGCGTGCAGGACGTGGTGGAAACGGCCTTTGCCGCGATGAATCTCGATTGGCGGCAGCACGTGCGAAAGGACAACCGCTTGCTGCGTCCTGCGGAGCCGCAACGCTTGCAGGGCAATCCCGCTAAGGCCCGCCGCCTTCTTAATTGGGAGGTGAGCGTCACCTTCAAGCAGATGATCGAGGACATGACGAAGACGGAACACGCGCAACTGGCCGGGGCGTAGCCGCTGTTGAGAGGGCAGAGACTGCGCGTGGCTATTCTGCCTTCGCACGGCGCAAGACGCAGAAAAGTTCCTCTCCGACGCGTTTTGTGCCCACCAACTGGAGTTGGAATGCCCCGCTCAACTGAGGGAAGCCGAGTCCATCGGCGATGGTGGGAGCGAGGCGTCCGCCGATGAGGCGCGGGCAGAAGGTGAGGTGCAGTTCGTCCACCAGTCCGGCGCGGAAGAGGGCGTCATTCAGCTCGCCTCCGCCTTCGCAGAGGAGTCGTTTCACGTTCCACTCGGCGCGCAGCCAGCGCAGCGCGGCGGGGAAATCCACTTCGGTTTCGCCAGTCACATGCACGGCGTCCGCCACAGTGCGGAGTTGCTTCAGCGCCGCTGCAGGTGCGCGTTCGCTGGTCAGCACGAGGACAGGGGAAACGCGGTGGCGGAAGATTTCTGCCCGCGGGTCCACCGAGCCCGTGCCGGAGATGATGACGCGCAGGTGGCATTCCGCGAGGCCGCGACGGAGGCGGAGTTTACGGAAGCGTTCCGCCCCGGAGCCGAAGGTGTAGTTGTTCAAGTCCACCGTGCGCGCACCACTCATCACGGCGTCCGCGGTGGCGCGGAGTTCGTAGAGATGCTCGTGGTCGCGCGGGCTGCTGAAGGTAGAAATAGCGCGGTTCGCCGTGGCGATTTTGCCATCGGCGGACATCGCCATGTTCACGAGGACGAAGGGAAGGGGAGCAGTTGAGAGTTGAAAGTTGAGAGTTGAAAGTTGGGGGCGCTGGCGCATGGACGGAGCAACTAGAGACTCGAAACTCAAAACCCGGAACTCAAAACTTAGAGCAGGAGCATCGCGTCGCCGTAGCTGAAGAAGCGGTAGCGCTCGCGGACGGCCTCGGCGTAGGTGGCGAGCATGAGTTCGCGGCCGCGCAGTTCACCGGGCGCAGCGAAGGCGCTCACGAGCATGAGTAGCGTGGATTGCGGGAGGTGGAAGTTGGTGAGCAGCGCGTCCACGAAGCGGAATTCATACGGCGGGTGGATGAAGATGCGCGTGCGGCTCTGCAAAGCTGAAAGCTGGAAGTTGAAAGTTGAAAGGGCAGCGGCGCTTTCGAGGACGCGGACGGTGGTGGTGCCGACGGCGATGACGCGCCGGCCTTCGCGCTTGGCGGCGTTGATGGCGTCGGCGGTGTCGGCGGGCAGCTCGAAGCGTTCCTCGTGCATCACGTGATCGGCGAGGTTGTCTGCCTTCACCGGCAAGAAAGTGCCGAGGCCGACGTGGAGCGTGATGAAGTGGATTTGGACGCCGCGCGCGCGGAGCTCGTCGAGGAGCGCGGGGGTGAAGTGGAGTCCCGCCGTCGGCGCGGCGACGGAGCCAGCGGGCTGCGCGAAGACGGTTTGGTAGCGTGTGTGGTCCTCGGCTCCGGCAGCACGTTCGATGTAGGGCGGCAGGGGGATTTCGCCGTGGGTTTCGAGCTCGTCGAGGAGGTTCGGCGTGCCCGTGAAGCGCACGCGGCAGTGGCCTTCGTCATTTTTCTCCAACACGACGGCGCGCACGAGTGACGCGACTCCGCCGTTGGTCCGCAGTTGAATCTCAGCTCCAACGCGGACGCGTTTGCCGGGGCGCAGCAGGGTCCACCATTCATTTGGCGCGACTTCCTCCACGAGCAGCAACTCGACTTGCCCGCCGGTTGAGGGCTTGTGTCCACGCAGACGCGCGCGGAGGACGCGGGAGTTGTTGAGCACCAGCACATCGCCTGCGCGGAGATAATCCGGCAGCTCGCGGAACTGGCGGTGCTCGGTGCGAGAATCGGTCCGGTGCAAGACGAGCAGTCGCGAACCATCGCGCGTGGGTGCGGGGGCTTGCGCGATGAGTTCCGGCGGGAGCGGGTAGTCGAAGTCAGCGGTGCGCAAGGGGCGAAGTGGGGCTTGGAGTTCGGGGGAAAGGCGGCAGTGGGGCGGGAGTGGAGTGAACTGTCAGTTCTCACCGTGGAGTCTGAAACAGATAGCAACCTACTCAATAGTGGATATTTCCGAGTCGGATTTCGTTAAAGTTCTGCGATTCAAGCCTGCCGAAGGAATAGGACTCTTTCCCAATCAGAGCATTTCACTGGATTGATAGGCTTTTAAGCCGTTTGAAATCAACGAGTAACAACAAAAGTGAAAATAATTGTGTTATTAGTTGACCGTTGTGGGGCTTAGTGGTTAAAAATGGGGCGCTCTGGGGCGCTGTGGGTTATGTTGAGTGTTCCTGAGCGCGGCATATGTCTACAACCACTAGCAACGCTCGCATCACCTTCAAGGGTGAATACGACTTTGGCGTGGACGATAAGCGGCGGGTGCAAATCCCGGCGAAATGGCGTCCAGCGGAAGAAGTCGCGTTGTCCGTGCATTTCTGGAAGGCCGAGGGCCAGCGCCATCCGTGCTTGCTGGTTCTGCCTCCAGCTACCGCGAGAAAGCTTGAGGAGAAGATGGAAGGCATGTCCTTCAGCGACCCCAAGGCGGAGACGCTCCGTCGCCTGCTGGGCGCGGACTGCGATGACCTGACACTCGATTCGGCGGGGCGCATCTGTCTGCCGGAGAAACTGGCGTCGAAGGCGGGCATTGGCAAGAAGGTGATTCTGGTCGGCCTGTTTGACCGATTCCAAATTTGGAACCCGGAGTTCTACGCGGACACCCAGGTCACCGACGAGGTGGCGCGTCCCGATGCCATCAAACTGATTTAGCCATGGGTCTGCTCAAATTACTCAATTCCGGCAAAAGCCGCGTGGGCCTGACTAGCAGGCTCGTCACGAAGGCGCCGCGCGGCGCGCTCGCGTGGCGCTCCCTGTTGGCTGTGTAACGGCGCATGAAACGTGACCAGCTTCATCCACAACCCAGTGATGGTGGAGGAAGTGTTGGCCGCACTCGGGCCCAAGCCCGGCGGGACGTTCGCCGACGGGACGCTGGGTTCGGGTGGGCACGCGACGGCGATTCTGCGGGCCAGCGCACCGACTGGATGGCTCTTTGGCTGCGATCGCGATGGCGATGCACTTGACGCGGCGCGTGCGCGACTGACAGCGGAGTTCGCGGGCCGGTTCGAGCTGCAGCGCGGGAATTTTACGGAACTGCCGGACTGGGTTCCGGCGGGCAGTTGCGATGGGGTGCTGCTGGATTTGGGCGTGAGTTCGCCGCAACTGGACCGTGCGGAACGCGGGTTCAGTTTTCAGCAGGACGGCCCGCTCGATATGCGGATGGACGCGCGGCAGGCGTTGACGGCGGCGGACTTGATCAACTCCGCGAGCGCCGAAGAGCTGATGAGAATTTTCTGGGACTACGGTGATGAGCCGGATGCACGACGGATGGCGCGGGCCATCGAGCACGACCGGCAGATGCAGCGGTTTACGACGACGCGGCAGCTCGCGGAGCTGATGGAACGAATCTCTCCGCGACACGGGCGCAAGGCGCACCCGGCCACGCGCGTGTTTCAGGCGCTGCGCATCGCGGTGAACGACGAGATCGGCTCGCTGCGGCGCGGGCTGACGGGCGCGGTGCGGTTGCTCAAGCCCGGCGGGCGGCTGGCGGTGATCACGTTTCACTCGCTCGAAGACCGCGTGGTGAAGGAATTCGGGCGCGAGCAGGCGCGAGATTATGTGGTGCCCGGCGAAGTGGACGTGCCGGAGCTCCGGCAGCCGAGAGCGCCGGTGGTGCGGTTGGTCACGCGGAAGGCGATTTGCGCCAGCGACGCGGAAGTCGCGGCGAACCCTCGGGCGCGCAGCGCGCAACTGCGGGTGATGGAAAAAGCTTAACAACGAAGGACATGGCGAAGAATCGAAAGAATAGCGCAGGTGGCGGGGTCCGGCTCGGCCCGGTGGTGAAGGCGTTCTTCATCTGCATGGTCCTTTGCTCGCTCGGGGTGACCTATGTGTGGCAGAAGCGTCAGATTTACTCCCTCGGGGTCAAGACCGAGCAGCTTGAAAAGAAGCTCACCACGCTCAAACGCGAGAACGAAATGCGCCGCCAGCAGATGGCGATGCTGCACTCGCTACCTTATCTCGACGCGCGCGTAAAGGAGCTGAAACTCGGCCTCGGCGTCCCCACGCCCGACCAGATTCTCACCCTCGTAGAAGGCTCGATTACCCGCATTGCGCCGCGGAACGCCCCGCGCAACGTCCCGTTGCCGTCCGTTTCAGCGATGACTCTTCCGCCCGATAAAACCTACCTCGCCTACGCCACGAAGCCTTTGCCTCCACCCACCAGGAAACGCTGAAACACGAACAACCATGAACACCACCGCCATCCGCCACGAGGACGAGTCCGACTTCGAGATGAGTTTCGCCGCCTGATGTCCGCCCGAGTGACAGCGCAGGATGCCACGCTCCAGCCGTTCCAGAACCGACGGCTGCTGCTGATGGCATTCCTGTTGTTTGTCGCCTTCTGCGGCCTCGGCTACCGGCTCGTGGATTTGCAGGTCATGCAGCATGAGGCCCTCAAGGCAAAGGTCCGTGCCCAATTCGAAAGGACTCGCTTCATCGAACCCCGCCGTGGCGACATCCGCGACGCGCGCGGCAACCTCCTCGCTACCAGTCGCCCGGTGAAGACCGTTTTCGCCGACCCCGTGCTCATCGGCAGCCGCCAGTCAGACATCGCCCGAGCGCTCGCGCCGATTTTCCAAGTCCCCGAGGCCGAGTTGCACAAGCGCCTCTTGCCGCAGATCACGGTCCGCACCAACCCTATCGCTTCGCTCGATGGCGCTCTGCTCACCAACCGCAACATCGTGCTCGTGGATGGCTACGTGCTCGCGCCAAGCGGTGTGCTGCACACGAACCGTTTCATCGCCCTCCACAAAGGCGTCGTGACCACGAACTACAACTTCGTCGCCACCAACTCCCCGCTCGTCCTCTCGAACAGCTACGTCGTCATCACGAACCAGCTCATCGTCGTCACCAATCGCCACGTCGTGCTGGCGCACAAAGTGCCGCTGGAGCAGTGGGGGCAGATCACCGCCGCGATGTCGAAGCTCACTTTCGCTGGCGTGGACGAGAAGAAACTCCCGCGTAAGGAGAAGGCCTTCTACCGCGAACTGCGGGCCAAGGCCATCAACACCGACCCCGTGGACGACCAGATTCGCATCTACCCCAACCAGTCCCTCGCCGCGCACGTGCTCGGTTTCATAGGACCGGTCACGCGCACGAATGCCGCGAACGGGGTCATCCGCACCGAGTCTGCCGGCCTCGACGGGCTCGAGCGGCAACTGGATGCGAAGCTCAATGGCGTGCGCGGCTGGCGCGAGATGGAAGTGGGTGGCAAGGGCGCTGAGCTCGTGATGAACCGACAGCAGGAAGTCGAGGCACAGGACGGCCTCAACGCCGTGCTCACGATCGACGCCGCGATGCAGCACATCCTTGAAACCGAGATCGCGGAAATCATGGTCAAGTTCAACCCCGTCAGCGCCTCGGGCATCGTGCTGCGTCCGAGCACCGGCGAAATCCTCGCGATGGGTTCTCGCCCGACCTACGACCCGAATCAGCCGGGCAAGTCGCCCATCTCCGCGCTCAAGAACCGCATGACCGTGGACAGCTACGAGCCGGGTTCAACCTTCAAGATCGTCTCCATCGGCGCGGCATTGAACGAAGGGCTGACAACTCTCGGTGAACGGATTGATTGCGAGCGGGGCACCTGGTTCTACAAGGGCAAACCGCTGCGCGATCATGACCCGCTCGGCGTCCTCACGGTCGAGGACGTGATGATGAAATCGTCGAACATCGGCTCTGCAAAAATCGGACTGCGCCTCGGCGACCAAGGCCTGTTTAATTACCTCACCGCTTTTGGCTTCGGCGAGCGCACCGGTGTCCCGCTCCCGGGCGAGGCGCGCGGGCAGCTCATCCCGCTGAAGAAGTGGGACGGCATCACCGGTTCACGTGTGTCCATCGGCCACTCCGCCGCCGCCACGCCGCTCCAGATGGCGATGGCGATGGCGGCGATCGCCAACGGCGGCAAGCTCATGCGACCGCTGCTCGTGGATCGTCTCGAAGATGCGGACGGCAAAGTGGTGATGAAGCACCACCCGCAAATCATCCGACAGGTTTTCAAACCGGAAATCTCAAAGCAGGTTGTCGAGACACTCAAGCGCGTCGTTTCCACCGACGGCACGGCGGAGAAGGCACGGCTCGGTTACTACACCGCCGCTGGCAAGACCGGCACCGCACAGAAGCTGGAGAACGGGCAATACAGCCACTCCAAATATTTTTCCTCCTTCATCGGCTTCTTCCCGGCGGACAAACCGGAACTGCTTATCTACGTGTGCGTGGACGAACCGGAAAAGGCCAAGGGCTATTATGGTGGTCAGGTGGCCGGTCAGGCTTTCAAGAACATCGCGCTGCGCTCCGCAAACTATCTGAACATCCGTCCCGAAACCGCTGTGGGTGAAGCCGTCACCGGCTTGGCTCAAGCACCCCAGGCAACGAACCGAACGAACTGACCGTGACGACTGACGAACAGCTGACAATGACCGCGCCGCTCTCCAATCGGAGTGCGGTCTACCAGGCCGCAGCGGCTGATTCCGTGGAGACCATCGGAGCTCGGCAAGCCCCCTCCGCAGGTGCCCGCTGCGCTCCGGAGTCCAAGCTCCGCCGCGCTCCCTTCCGCTCGCTCGTCCTCTCGCAGAGCTGGGTGCCTTTCTCCGTCTCCCCGCGCGAGCGTTCTGCGATGCGGCCGAGCACACTCACGGCCGCCGAGGCCTTCACCCTTCTTTCGAGCGAACTCGACTCCCGACGTGGCGGGACGAAACCACCCGCCGCCTGACCCGATGCAACTGAAAGAACTTCTCGATGGACTGCCGCTGCTGCGCTCGGAAGGCTCTCTGGATCGATTGGTTGCAGGAGTGACCGCTGACTCCCGCCGCCTTTCGCCGGGCATGGTGTTTATCGCCGTGCCGGGCGAGAACCACGACGGCCACGACTTCATCAGCACTGCGATTGACCGTGGGGCTGCCGCCATCATTTGCGAGCGAAACGGCTTTTCCTCCGGTCGCGCGACGAAGGTGAAAGTCACCGACGCCCGCATCGCTCTGGCTGTCGCGGCGGCGAATTTCCACGGCCATCCCAGCCGCAAGCTCAAGGTCATCGGCGTGACCGGCACGAACGGAAAAACCACCGTGAGCTTCATGGTGAAGCACATTCTGGAAGCGGCCGGCATCCACGCCGGCTTGCTCGGAACCATCCGCTACGAGATCGGCGACCGCGTGCTGCCGGCCCAGCGCACCACGCCGGAGTCATCCGAGATTCAGGCGTTCATGGCGCAGATGATCCGTGCCGGCTGCGAGGCGTGCGTGATGGAGGTCAGTTCCCACGCGCTGGCGCAGAAGCGTGTTCACGGCGTTGAGTTCGACCTCGGCATCTTCACGAACCTGACGCAAGACCACCTCGATTTCCACGGAGACATGGAGAGCTACTATGAGGCGAAGAAACAGCTCTTCACCTCGATTCAGGAAGGGGCCAAGCCCGGCGCGGCAATTCTGAACATTGACGACTCCTTCGGCTCCCGGCTTGCGCGCGAGACGAGCGCGGAAGTGCAGCTCACCTACGGCCTCGACGAGTCTGCCAAGCTGCGCGCCACTGAGTTTCAGCTTGGCCACGGGGAAACGAGCTTCACCGCCGAGACTCCTGCGGGATGCTTCGCCGTGAGGATGCCCCTCATCGGGCGGCACAACATTTACAACGCCCTCGCCGCCATCGGCGCGGGCCTCGCGCTGCGCGTCCCCATCGCGAAGATTCAAGCCGCGCTGCGCACGATGCCCGCCGTGCCGGGCCGATTGGAGCGCATCTCGGCTGGCCAGCCTTTCAGCGTGTTCGTGGACTACGCGCACACCGACGACGCTCTTCAGCACGTCCTGCGCACCGTGCGTGAAATCACGCCGGGCCGCGTGCTGCTCGCCTTCGGTTGCGGCGGTGCGCGTGACACTGACAAGCGTGCGAAGATGGGCCAGGTCGCCGCGCTCCTCGCTCACCACACCCTCATCACCAGCGACAACCCGCGCCGTGAATCGCCCGCGTCCATCGCCGCGCAGATCGAGGCGGGCTTCACCTCGATTCGCCCTGACCAGTTCACCGTGGAACTCGATCGTGCGCAGGCCATCCGCGAGTTGGTCGGCCTCGCGCGCCCCGGCGACACCGTGCTCATCGCCGGCAAGGGCCACGAGACTTACCAGGAATTTGAAGACACGGTTGTCCCATTTGATGACCGGGTGCATGCGCGGGAAGCGTTGGAGGAACTCGGGTGGGGAAAACCGCAATTGGCGAAAGCTGCTTAATGGACCCGCGCCCGCTCAAGTTCATCGCCGACGCGACCGGTGGAGAAATCCACTGCGGGGCAGGGGAGACACTTGTCTCGCGTGTCTGCACGGACTCGCGGGAAGTCCAGCCCGGCGACCTCTTCATCGCCCTCGCCGGCGAGAAGTATGACGGACACAAGTTCATCGCGGAAGTCGCAGCGAAGGGAGTTGCGGCTGTGGTTGTGGAGAAAGCCCGTGCCGGCGACTTGCAGTCGCCGTCGGCACCCGTCGTCATCACCGTCGCGAACACGCGCACCGCATACGCCAAACTCGCTGCGCGCTACCGGCAGGACTTTGACATCCCCGTCATCGCCGTCGGCGGCTCGAACGGGAAGACGACGACGAAGGAATTCATCGCAGCCGTGCTGCGTGAGCGCGGCCCGGCCCTGTGGAGCGAGGCCAGTTTCAACAACGACATTGGAGTGCCGCACACCTTGCTGCGATTGGAGCAGAGGCACACCAGCGCGGTGTTGGAAGTCGGCACCAACCATCCCGGCGAACTCGCGCCGTTGGTGAAACTCATTCAGCCGCGCTTCGCCGTCATCACCAGCATCGGGCGCGAGCATCTGGAATTCTTCGGCGACGTGAGTGGCGTCGCGCAGGAGGAAGGCTGGCTGGCCGAGCTGTTGCCGGCGAACGGGATTCTCTTTGTGAACGGTGATTGCCCGGAGACGGAAGCGGTTGCGCGGCGCACGCAGGCGCGTGTGGTGCGCGTGGGATTTGGACCGCGCAACGACTGGCGCGCGACCGACGTGCGCTACGATGAACGCGGGCAAACCTTCCAAGTCTCCAGCCCCCTCGCAGCCAGTTCCGGCGCGTATCGCATCGGGCTGCTGGGACGGCATCAAGTTTTAAACGCTCTGCTCGCTGGGGCTGTGGGAACCGAGGTTGGTTTGACCAGCGATCAAGTCAGGCGCGCTTTGGCGGGATGCACCCCGCCAAAGATGCGCCTGCAACTTTGGGAGGCAAACGGCGTGCGCGTGCTCGACGACGCCTACAACGCCAACGCGGACTCGATGATCGCCGCGCTACAAACACTGCACGACCTGCCATGCGCGGGCCGCCGCGTGGCGGTGCTCGGCGACATGGCGGAACTCGGCGCGCACAGCATCGCGGCGCATGTCGAGGTCGGGCGGCGGGCGGCGGAGTTGGGCGTGAACCGGCTCTTCGCCGTGGGCAAGATGGCGGGCCATCTGGCCGGCGCGGCGCGGGCCGCCGGCTTGAGCGCGGTCACGGAAATCGCCGAGGTCTTGAGCGCGGGCGAGACCGTGCGCCGCGAGTTGATGCCCGGCGATGTGGTTCTGCTGAAGGCTTCGCGGTCCGCGCGGCTGGAGCGCGTGGGCGAGGTAATTCGTAACGGAACCGGCGCGGGCGGCAGGTTGAATCCCCTCGCCGCCCCAGTGAACTGAACTGCCATGAGTGCCAAATCAGACCGACAACAGCAGCGCACGGCGAAGAAGCTGGCGCAGGAATTGAAGGCCAACGTGCGGGTGCCGGGCTTCCTTGGCCGGCTGTGCCGATGGGAAAAGCTGCGCCACCGCGACGGGCTGTTCACCTTGCAACACAGACACGATTGAAGATGGAGACCGAGAGCAAGATTAGGCTCAAGATTACGAGCACGAGCCGAGTTGGCCGTCCTGCTCCTAATCCAGATCCTGCTTCTAATGCTCACTCTGTCCCCGAATGACCGATGATTTTCTACCTCAGTCAATGGCTCCAAGAGCAAGCTGCTGGAACCGCGTGGGCCGACCCGCTGTCGGCGCTGCGGGTGTTCCGCTACATCACGGTGCGGACTGCGGGTGCTGCCATCTCGGCCTTGATTTTGAGCCTGTGGCTGGGGCCGTTGGTCATTGCATGGCTCAAGGGACTCAAGTTCGGCCAGGAGTATCTGGACAGAGCGCAGGAGGCCGGCACGATGGACAACCAAGTCTTCACCAAGAAGGGCGTGCCGGGCATGGGCGGCATTTTGATTGTGCTGGTCGTGGACTTGACCGCGCTCATTTGGGCGCAGTGGAACGCGTTCATTGTGCTGACCCTGGTGTCACTGCTCGTGCTCGCGGCGCTGGGCTTCTACGACGACTACAAGAAACTCACCGAGCAGAAGAGCACGGGTGGGGCGACGGAAAGCTTGAAGCTGGTCGTGCAGTTTGTGCTGGCGGGCTTCATCGCGTGGACGCTCTGGCTGATGCCGGAGACGAGCAAGCTCATCAGCGAGATCCAAGTCCCGTTCTTCAAGCACGCAGTGCTGACGGACGCGGCCTGGCTGGGCGGCCTCATCACGGTCTGCGCCATCGCGGGCAGCAGCAATGCGGTCAACATCACGGACGGGCTGGACGGGTTGGCGATTGGCTGCACGCTCATTGTGACGACGGTCTTCCTCGTGTTCACCTACATCGCGGGAAACGCGATCCTTGCTCGCTACTTGTTTGTGCCGTTCGTGCCGGGCGCCGGGGAGCTTACGGTGTTTTGCGCCGCGATGATCGGGGCAAGCCTGGGTTTCCTCTGGTTCAACTGTCATCCCGCGCAAGTCTTCATGGGCGACACGGGGTCGCTCGCGCTGGGCGGCGTGCTGGGCATCATGGCGGTGCTGATTCACCAACCGTTCGTGCTGGTGATCGCGGGTGGCGTGTTCGTGGTGGAAATCGTCTCGGTGATGATTCAGCGCTACTGGTTCAAATACACGAGGCGCAAGTATGGCGTGGGCAACGAACGGCGTGTTTTTCTCATGGCTCCGCTGCATCACCACTTTCAGAAACTCGGCTGGTATGAGTCACAGGTCGTCGCCCGGTTTTACATCCTGTGCATCGTCTGCGCGGTGCTCGCGCTGGCGACGTTGAAGTTGCGTTAAGATGTTCCGCCTCCAAGACAAAAATGTGCTGGTCATCGGCCTCGGCCTGAGTGGGGCGGCGGCGGCGCGCCTGCTCGTCTCGCGCGGCGCGCGTGTTACCGCCATGGCCAACTCCGACACGCCCGATCTGCGGCGCGAGGTGGAGGAATTGCGCGACCTCGGCGTGCGTGTGGAACTCGACCTGCGCCTGCCGACTGATGGCCAGTTTGATTTTGCCGTCGTCAGCCCCGGCGTTCCGATGGACTCGCTGCTTGTGAAGGAATTGCGCCAGCGCGAAATTCCCGTCATCGGCGAGCTGGAGCTTGGCTGGCAAGAGGCCGTCTGCCTCAACGTCTCTGTCACCGGCACGAACGGGAAGACCACGACGGTTGAACTCATCGAGCACGTTCTGACTCACTGTCACAAGCGCACACTGGCTGTCGGGAACATCGGCAAGCCGCTTTGCTCCGTTACAGAGGAGTCGAAGCAACTCGACTACCTCACGCTCGAAGTCAGCTCGTTCCAGTTGGAGACGATTCGCTTCTTCCGCCCCGCCGTCGCGGTGCTGCTCAATATCACGCCCGATCATTTGGATCGTCATCACACGATGGCTGACTATGCGCGCGCGAAGGCCCGCATCTTCGAGAACCAGCAGCCTTTCGACTGGGCCATCGTGCAGACGGAGGCGTTGGCGATGCTCCGCACGCAGGGCGTGGAGGTGCCCGCGAAGCTCATCACCTTCAGCGCGCAGAACCGCCGCGCGGACATCTACCTCGACCGCTCGCTCATCATCAGCAGCATCGAGGGCTGGGTCGGGCCGCTGATTGATTTGGAGAAGACACAGATGCGCGGTCCGCACAACGCCGAGAACGTCATGGCCGTCCTCGCGGTCGGCCACGTGCTGCGGTTGCCGTTGGAGGAAATGGTCGCGGCCATCGCGAGTTTCAAGCCGGGCGCGCACCGCTGCGAACTCATCGCCGAAATCAACGGCGTGAAATTTGTCAACGACTCGAAGGCCACGAACCTCGACGCGGTCGCGAAGGCGTTGCAAACGATGCCTGCCGCGCAGCCCGGCGAACCGAATGTCTTGCTCATCGCTGGAGGGCGCGACAAGGGCCTGGATTACCACGACCTTGGCCCGCTCTTGGCGCAGCGCGTGAAGGGCACTTTCCTGCTTGGCGAGACGCGGGAAAAACTCCGTGCCTCGTGGAGCCTCTTTACCCCTTGCACGCTCGTGGATTCATTGCTAGAAGCGGTCCACGAAGCCGTCAGGATTGCGACCCCTGGTGACATCGTCTTGCTTTCGCCGGCCTGTTCGAGTTTCGATTTGTTCCGTGATTACCGCCACCGGGGTGAAGTGTTTCGACAGGCAGTCGGGCAACTGAATAGCACAAGTAATGGCGGTGTCGCCGCCGACGGCCCCACAAATGGGGGTGGTCAGAAAATCGGTGAGACGGGAAATCGAGTCGCGAAACGTAACGAGAAGATTTTGCAGATTTAATCAGACAAATTTCGCCGGAGACCGGACAGCTCTGGCGAGCCAAACAACGCAGCGAACAAAGCACTAAACATCATGAGCACTCCGAACCCGTTAAACTCGCAAGGCTCCCTCCTTGAGCAGAAGGCCAAGCGGAAGACAAACCTCCCCGTCATCGTCGCCGCTTTTGTCGGCGCTCACATCGTCGTCGCTGCCGGCATACTCTTGCCGGGGTGCAAACCCGAACCTAAACCCGTGGCGAAGGCACCCGAGCCTGTGTTGCCAATCATGACGCCCGCCGATCTCGGTTCGCCGGTCGCGCCCGTGCCGGGAGGAGTCGGTGCGCCTGGAACTTTGCCGCCCATCGGCGGCACGCCGTTGCCCTTTCCGGCACCGGGGCTTGCCCCGTTGCCAACCACGCCCACCGCGCCGCCATTGGCTCCGGTGCCCGTCGTGCCCGTCGTGCCCGTGCCTGAGCCGGCCCCTGCCGCGCCCGCGGGTGAGGCGAAGGTCCACGTCGTCGTGAAGGGCGATTCCTTCTCCACCATGGTCAAAAAATATGGCGTCGGTGTGAAGGCCATCGAAGCCGCGAACCCCGGCGTGGATTCCACCAAGCTCAAACTTGGCCAGAAGATCAACATCCCTGCTGCCGCGCCGAAGCCGGTGAAAACCAACGGGACCAAGGGCGACGCGGCAGCCGCGACCGACGCCGGCGGGACCTACACCGTCAAGTCCGGCGACAACCTTGGTAGCATCGCCAAGCTCCACGGCACTACGGTCGCCAAGCTCCGTGAGGCGAATGGCCTCAAGACCGACCAGATCAAAGTCGGACAGAAGCTCAAGGTTCCTGCGGGTGGGGTGAAGAAAAGCAACGAGCCGTCCGCAGGCGCGGTCCCAGCCCCGAAGGGGGATGCCGTGCTGGCACCGCCCCTGCCGCTGCCGTCTTCGGGCGAACCGGCCCCGGCCCCGAAGGCTCCTGGCCAGCTCTGAGCTGATTCTTCCAAAAAACCAACCACCCCAATCACCGATGCACCGGCTGACTGGCGACGATGGGACGGGGGCGTGGCACCGATTGCTGCCACGATCCGTCCCGTCGGTGGTCGGTGGCGCACGCGGCTGCGGAAAGTGTAAGATTAAGTGGAGAGACTGTGCCGCAGTTCGTAATTTTACTCTCTTTCCCATTCCCTTCCTCCCATGACCATCCGCCGCATCGCCTCGTTTTTCATCTTCTCCGTTGCGGCTCTGCTCGCGATCGGGTTGGTGATGCTCTACAGCGCGAGCATGACCCAGAAGGGCGAGGCGTTCCTCATCAAGCAGGCCATCTTCGCCGCCGTTGGCATCGCGGCCTGCTTCGCCGCTGCGGCGATAGATTACCGCTGGCTGCGCAAGCTCGTCTGGCCCGGCCTCATCATTTCCTGCCTGCTGCTCGTCTGGACTTGGCGGATGGAAAAGGAAGTCAACGGGGCCACGCGTTGGATTTTTTTTGAGCAGCTCGGCGGCTTCAGCTTTCAGTCCTCCGAACTGGCGAAGATAGTCGTCGTCGCGATGCTCGCGCACTACGCCTGCCTTTACCGCGACCGGATGAAGGAGTTCAAACGCGGCATCCTCATTCCCGGTCTGCTCGCTGCCTGCCCCCTCGCGCTCGTGCTGGCAGGGAAAGATTTCGGCACGACGATGCTGCTCGGCCTGGTTGTCTTGCTCATGCTGTTCGTCGCCGGGGTGCGTCTGGGGCATCTCATCCCGCTGGGCATCGGGGCTGTCGTCTTCATCGGTGCGTTGCTGATGCGCAACGAGAACCGCAGCACCCGCATTGACGCCTGGCTGCACCCGGAAAAACACATGCGCACAGGCGCACACCAGCAAATTCAATCCGTGTATGCGATCGGCTCGGGCGGCGTGACAGGCGTTGGCTTGGGCAGCGGCCGCCAGAAAACCGGCTTCATACCTGAGCACCACACAGACTTCATCTTCTCCATCATCGCGGAGGAATTCGGCCTCATCGCCACGCTCGGTCTGCTCGCGACCTACGGCCTGCTCTGCTGGTGCGGCCTCAGCATCGCGTGGCGCGCGAGCGACCTCTTCGGCCAACTCCTGGTCATCGGCCTCGTTTTCCTCATCGGCGTGCAAGTCTTCATCAACGTTGGCGTCGCCACGATGGTGCTGCCGAACAAAGGCCTCTCGCTGCCGTTCATCAGCTACGGAGGCTCGAACCTCGTCATGCTCCTCGCCTCAGCGGGCCTCATCCTCAGCGTTGCACGTCGCGCTACTGACAAACCGCTCGTCGTCGCCGCGCCGCTTGACGACAACCCCTTCACCGCGCTCCCGCGTCCCGCCTGATGCACCGCCCTGCGGAAAACCCACTTGTTGCCATCGCCTGCGGTGGCACGGGCGGGCATCTCTTCCCGGGGCTGGCGGTTGCCGGCGAATTGCAGCGCCGCGACTGCGATGTGCTCCTGCTCGTCTCGCCCAAGGAAGTAGACCAGCAGGCCGTGCGTGCCGCGCGCGAGCTCCAAGTCGCCACGCTTCCCGCCGTCGCGCTGCAAGACAACCCGCTCGCCTTCGCCCGCGCCTCCCTCGCCTCGTATCAAGCGGCGAAGCAACTCTTCGCCGCGCGCCCGCCCCGCGCCGTGCTCGCGATGGGTGGCTTCACCAGCGCCCCGCCCGTGCTGGCGGGAAAGAAGTTCGGCGCCAAAACTTTTCTGCACGAATCGAACACCATCCCCGGCCGCGCGAACCGCTGGCTCGCGCACATCGTGGACGAGGCGTTCGTCGGCTTTCCGCAAGCAGCGAGTCGGCTTTGGATTCAACGTCATGCCGTCACCGGGACGCCCGTGCGCGAGCAGTTCGCACCCGCCGATGCCGCGAGCTGTCGTCTGGCGCTCGGCCTCGACGCAAAGCGCCCCACGCTCGTCATCACCGGCGGCAGCCAAGGAGCGACCGGCCTGAACGACTTGGCGCTCGGCGCGCTGGCTGAACTCACCGCGCGTCATCCTGACCTCCAGTTCATCCACCTGACCGGCGCGAGCGATTTGGACCGAGCCCGTGCGGCCTACGAACAACTCGGAACTCAGAACTCAAAACTCAGAACCCGCTCCCTCGTCCAGCCCTTCCTCACCGAGATGGAACTCGCCCTCGGTGCGGCAACGCTCGTGGTCAGCCGCGCGGGCGCATCCTCGCTTGCGGAGCTCGCCGCGATCCGTGTGCCGGCCATCCTCGTGCCGCTGCCGACTTCTGCGGACGACCACCAACTCCACAACGCCCGCGCCTTCGCGGACACCGGCGCGGCGCGGCTGCTGAACCAGCGTCCCACCTCGCCCACGCAGTTCGCCGCGCTCGTCTCCGAGTTGCTCACGAACGCCCCCGCCCGAGCGCAGATGCAGACCGCGCTCGCCCAGTGGCACCAGCCCACCGCCGCAGCCGACCTCGCCAAGCGCATCCTTCGAGCGTGCGGGCTGCCTGTGACCGCGAAGGATACCACCGAGGCTGAGTGGCAACCGCCCGCGCGCTTCGCAAAGGCCATCAAGCCCCAACCCACCGAGGTCCGTGCGGACTCAGCCAGGCCTCTTCAATCGTCAATCCCATGACCGCGCTCGCCCCAGAGCCCATCCCGCGCACCGCCGACCTCGCGGCGGAACTCCGCGCGCTGCTCACGCCCGCGACCGTGCTGCGGCGCGATGAACCACTTGCCAAGCGCACCACGCTGCGCGTCGGCGGGCCGGCGGAGATTTATGTTGAGCCGGCGAACGAGTCCGAGCTGGCGACCGTCCTGCGCTTCTGTCACGACCAAGATGTGCCGTTCTTCCTGCTCGGGCGCGGCTCGAACCTGCTCATCCGCAACGGCGGTATTCGCGGCGTGGTTATACACCTCGGCGCGCCTGCGTTCTCGGACATTAAAGTGGAGGGCGATCAGCTCCGCTGCGGCGCGGGCACAAGGCTGAAGGACATCGCTCTCACAGCGAAAAGCCACGGCCTCGGCGGCTTGGAGTTTCTCGCAGGCATCCCCGGCAACCTCGGCGGCGCGCTCCACATGAACGCGGGCGCGATGAACGCGTGGACCTTCGAGGCGGTCGAGACGCTTCGCTTCATGGACTACACTGGCGTCGCCCACGACCGCCCCGCGCGTGACGTGCCGACGACCTACCGGAGTTGCCCGTTGCTCAAGTCCGCCGTCGCCCTCGGCGCGGTGTTGAAGGGTTGTTCCACGCCGCGCGAGCAAATCGAGGCGAAGCTCGCCGAGTGTCAGAAGAAGCGCTGGACCTCGCAGCCCAAGGAGCCGAGCGCCGGCTGCATCTTCAAGAACACGAAGACCGTTCCCGCCGGTAAGCTCGTGGACGAACTTGGACTCAAGGGCACGCGTGTCGGTGACGCGGTCGTCTCGGTCGTCCATGGCAACTTCATCATCAACGCCGGCAAGGCCTCCGCGCGCGACGTGCTGGCGCTCATCGAAATCATCCGCACCACGGCGCGCGAGCAGCGCGGCATCGAGTTGGAGACGGAAGTGGAAATCGTCGGCGAGGATTGAATCATGTCTCCTCCTCTCATCATCACCGTCATGCTCGGCGGCCCGTCTGCCGAGCGCGAAGTTTCGCTCCGCTCCGGTGCGGCGGTTGCGGCGGCATTGCGCTCGAACGGCCACACTGTTCACGAGCTTGATCCTGGCGGGCCGGGCCAGTGGGCGTTGCCTGCGGGCACGGAGGTCGTTTTTCTCGCGCTGCACGGCACTTACGGCGAGGACGGCACGGTGCAGCGCGCACTCGAAGCGATGGGCGTGCCCTACACCGGCTGCGACCCGGAGGCCAGCCGACTCGCATTCGACAAGGTGCTTACCAAGCAGAAGTGCGTCGCGTGCGGTGTGCCGACGGCGAAATTCATGACCTTCAAATCAGCGGACGCGCAGTGGCCCGATGGCTGGGAGACCCCGGTGGTGATCAAGCCCGTGCGGCAGGGCAGCAGCGTCGGCTTGCAGTTCGTGGACTCGGCCGCGGAGTTTCCTGCGAAGCTCGCCGAGGCGCTAAAGTTCGACACGGAAGTGCTCATGGAAGAGCGCATCGTCGGACGCGAGACGACGGTGGGCATCCTCGCGGGCCGCGCGTTGCCGGTCGTGGAGGTGCGCCCGAAGCAAGGCAGCTACGACTACGCGAACAAATACACTGCCGGCGCGACGGAGTATTTCTGTCCGGCTGATTTTGACGCGATGACGACGGCCCGTATCCAGGAGGCGGCGCATGCGGCGTTCAGCTCAATCGGCGGACGCGATTATGCGCGCGTGGATGTGATGGTGCGAGCGAGCGGTGAGCCCGTGGTGCTCGAGGTGAACACCTTACCCGGCATGACCGAGACGAGCCTGCTGCCCAAAGCCGCCGCCGCCGCCGGGCTGAGTTACGCGGAGCTTTGCCAGATGATGGTGGACCTCGCGCTGCGGCGCGGGACGCAATCCAGATGAGACAACTTTGACCGCCATGTTCCGAAAACTAGCCCACCTCCTCAAAATCAACCGTCGTCTCCAGCGCGAGAACGAGAACGTGCTGCGCGTGAAGCTGCGCGCCGACCAACTCCGCGCCGAGCGCACGCGCTTCGCGATGCAGGTGCTCACGGTGCTCTTCGGAGCGGCGGTGGTGATCTTCCTCGGCTGGCGCGGGGTGGACTGGGCGGTGCGGGAGTTCGTCACGGAGAATCCGGCATTCGCGACGAAGAAGATTGATTTGCAGACCGATGGCGTGCTGACGGCGGAGGCGTTGCGCAAGTGGGGGCGAGTGCGGGTCGGCGAGAATCTGATGAGCCTCGACCTGTCGCTCATCAAGCGGGACCTCGAACTCGTGCCGCTCATCCAGTCCGCCGCCGTCGAGCGCGTGCTGCCGGACACGCTCCGCATCCGGGTGACCGAGCGCGTGCCGGTGGCGCAGGTCGCCGTGGCGCGCCCGGACGCCAGCGGCCGTTACACGACGGTCATCCACCTGCTCGATGCCACGGGCTTCGTGATGTTGCCGCCTGACCGCACGATGGTCGCGGACCCGACGGCGTTGCAAATGGACTGGCTGCCCGAACTGCGCGGTGTCAACGACGTGGACCTCAAGCTCGGCCGGCAGGTCGAGTCCGCGCAGGTCCGCTCCGCGCTCCGCCTGCTGGGGCGCTACGAGCGCTCGGTGATGTTCGGGCGCGCGGACATCCGGCGCGTGGATGTGACGTCTGCGGAGATACTCACCGCGACAACCTCCGCCGGCAGCGAAATCACCTTCGCCTCGCAGCGGGATTTTGACACGCAGCTGCGCCGCTGGCGCGCGGTGCAGGACGTGTTCACACAGCGGGGCAAGGTGATCCGGACTTTCGATGTCTCCATCTCGGACTATCTGCCGACCGTGTTGGTGGACGCGAATGCTCTCCCCGCCCCGCCTGCCAAGCCTGTCAAACCTGCACCTTATCGGAGGAAAAATGCTTAACCTCTTCTTTCCCAAAAAAACCACCGTCATCGTCGGCCTCGAGATCGGCACCGCGAAGGTCGCCGCCGTCGTGGGCGAAGTCACCGATGGCGGTGGCGTGAACGTCATCGGCATCGGCCAGTGTCCCTCGCGCGGCGTGCGCAAGGGCGAGGTGGTCAACGCCGAGCACGCCGCCGAGGACGTGCGCAACGCGATTGTCGAGGCGGAGAAATCTGCCGACGTGGAAATCGCCAGCGTGTATCTGGGCGTCACCGGCGGACACCTCACGAGCCTCAACACACACGGCGTCTTCACCTCGGTGTCGTTGGATCACGAAATTTCCCAGCAGGACGTGAACGAGGTGCTGGCGAACGCCAAGGTTTTCAACCGCCCTTCGGAGAACTACGTGCTGCACTCCGTCCGCCAGCATTTCACAGTGAATGGGCAGGCCGGCATCGTGGACCCGATTGGGATGCTCGGGGAGAATCTGGAAGTGGACATGCACGTCATCCACGGGGTCACGACGCGGCTGCAGAATCACATGCGGGTCGTCGCGGGGCTGAACTTGGAAGTCGAGCAGACGGTCTTCAGCGGCCTCTGCTCGGCGCTCGCGCTGCTGGACAACGAGCAGAAGCACATCGGCGCGCTGGTGGTGGACATCGGCGCAGGCACGACGGAATACGTGATCTATGCCGAGGGCGTCATCAAGCACACGGGCGTCATCGCGGTGGGCGGCGATCACGTGACGAATGACCTGTCGTATGGCTTGCGCATGGCTCCGGCGCGCGCGGCGTTGCTCATGCGCGAGCACGGCGCGGCGACGCTCGATGGCGTGGCAGACCAGACGCTCACGCTCACGAGCGAGAATGGCTTTCCCGACCGGCGCGTGGATTTGCATGACCTGCGGCGAATCATGGTCGCGCGGCTGGAAGAGACGTTTCAGCTCATTGATAGCGAGATTGGCGAGCTGGGTTTTCACGACCAACTCCGCGCGGGGGTGTGCCTCTGCGGTGGTGGCGCACGCATCCGGGGAATTGAGAAGCTCGCGGGGAATGTCTTCGGCCTGCCTGCGACGCTGGGTCGTGCGAACGCCGTTGGCGGTCTGCGGTCTGCGTCCGATGATCCGGAACTCGCCACCGCTGTCGGTCTGGTGAAATACGGTGCGATGCGCCAGAAGGGCAATCAGAGCACCGGCCTGGTCGGCAAAATCAAGGGGTTCGCCGGCTCACTGGGATTATTTTGATTCACTTGTCGGCAACTCAACCCGCCATCTGCCATGACATCGACTGAAACCAACTCCACTGTGGCTCCGGTCAGGAAGCAGCTCACCATCAAAGTCTTTGGCGTCGGCGGCTGCGGCGGCAACGTCGTGTCGCAGATTCACCGGATGGGCTTTGGTGGGGTGCAGATGATTGTGCTGAACACGGATTCGCAGGCCCTCGCGCAGTGCCCGCTGCCCTACAAGTTCAATCTCGGCCTCACCTTGAACGGCGGTCTCGGCGCGGGAGGCGACCCGGAGCGCGGTCGCGCGGCGGCGCAGGAGGACGAGGCGCGGTTGCGCGAGCTTTGCACCGGGGCGGACATGGTCTTCATCTGCGCGGGACTGGGCGGCGGCACCGGCACGGGAGCGGGTCCGGTGCTGGCGCGCGTGGCGAAGGAGTGCGGCGCGCTGGCGCTGGCGTTCGTCACGCTGCCGTTCGACTGCGAGGGGGCGAGGCGGATGCGGCAGGCGCGGCTTGGCTTGGAAGAATTCAAGGCCGCTGCCGACGGCGTCATCTGCCTGCCGAACCAAAAAGTCTTCAAGCTGATTGACGAGAACACCAGCGTCATCGAGACCTTCACTACGACGAACGAGCTGCTGGCGCAGGGCGTGCGCGGCATCTGGCAGCTTGTGACGCGGCCGGGCTTCATCAATCTCGATTTCGCCGACCTCTGCGCGGTGGTGCGCGACCGGCATTCCGAGAGTTCCTTCGCCAACGCCGAGGCGGTGGGGCCGCACCGTGCGAAGGAAGTGGTGGAGAAGCTGTTTGCCAACCCGCTGCTCGACGGCGGCGCTGCGCTGGGCGAGGCCGACGCGCTGCTCGTGAGCCTCATGGGCGGCCCGAGCCTCACCATGGCCGAGGTCAATCGCGTGATGGATCAGATCAACCGGCAGTGCGAGAACGCGCACCTCATTATGGGCGCGGCGATCGAGGAAGCGCTGGGAGACCGGCTGACGGTGACGCTCGTCGCGTCCCGCCGGCCTTCGCACGCCGCTGACTTGCCGCAAGCTGCGGACGTGGAGAAGGCGGAGCCAGCACCGGCCGCGCGTGGCGGTTCCGACTTCGACACCCTCGGCTCCGCCATGGTGGCGAAGCCCGTTGCCCGCCGCGCCGCCGCCTCGCCTGCGCTGGAGAAAGTCGCCGTGGCCGTGGCTGAATCCGATGCGGTCGGGGCGGCTCCTGTCGTCGCGACGCGGACATGGCGGTCCCGCAAGAAGGCCAAGGCCGTGCATCCCGAGCTGGGCTTGGAGACGGTGACGACCGGTCCCTTCCAGCACAGCGAGCCCACGCGCCACAACGGAGTGAACCTCGACGTGCCGACGTTCGTGCGGCGTGGGATGCCGATGAATTAGGAGGTGGCTGGCGACCACTTCCCGGCTACTCAACGCGCAAGATGCGGTAGAAGCGGGCTGCGGCAGCGGGCGAGGAGTCTGTCTGCGAGGCGGACCGTTCGGTGGTGGTGATGACAGAAGTGAGGTTTTGCCAAGAGGAGATTATGGTGTCCTTGAACTGCACTTGGTAGGCGAGGCCGATGACTGCCTCCCATGAGATGACGCGGGCGCCGCCGCTCGGCGCGACACCGACGGCGAAAGGCGCGAGCAGCTCCCGCACGGTCTGGTTGTAGGTGTCCGCGACGACGAGGTGTCCGCGCGCAGCGATGGCGAGGCCATAGGGATTGAAGAAGCGGGCGAGCCCGTTCGCGCCGTCCGCCCCGCCTTCCCCCCCCACGAGACCAGCGATAGTGCTGACGCGCCCGTCCGGCGCGAGGCGGCGGATGGTGTGGTGCGCGGCGTCGGCGATGTAGAGGGTGCCGTTCGGGGCGAGCGCGAGTTCGGCGGGTTTGCCGAAGCGGGCGGATGCGGCCGGGCCGTCGGCAGAACCGTCTTGGCCAGCGACTCCGGCAAGGGTGGTGACGACGCCGGCGGCGGTCACGCGGCGGAGGGTGAAGTTGTTGGCGTCCGAGACGAAGAGCGAACCGTCCGGCGCGAGCGCGAGGCCGACAGGGTTGTTAAAAAAGGCGTTCGTCCCGGTGCCGTCGGCGGAACCGAACGTCTCCGGGTTGCCCGCGAGAACAGACACGGTCCCGTTCGTGGCGATGACGCGAATGAGATGATTGCCGCTGTCAGCGACAAAGACCGTGCCGTCGGCGGCAACGGCGAGGCCGAGCGGTTGGTTGAAACGCGCGGCGGAGGTGGAGCCGTCGGCGTAGTCGGCGTTGCCAGCGAAACCGGCGAGGGTGGTGACGCCGCCGTTCGCGGTGACTCGGCGAACGGTGTGGTTGCCGGTGTCGGAGACGTAGATCGCGCCGTCGGGGCCGAGCGCGAGGCCGGTGGGGCTATCGAAGCGCGCGATGGTCCTGGAGCCGTCCGCAGAGCCGGGCGTGCCGGGCAACCCGGCGAGCGTGGTCACGACGCCGTTCGTGGCGATGCGGCGGATGGCGTGGTTTTGGTTGTCCGCTACGAAGATGGTGCCGTCAGCGGCGATGGCGATGCCGGCAGGGTCTTTGAAGCGGGCGGTGATGTTAGTGCCGTCGGCGGAGCCGGGAGTTTCCGGCAGGCCGGCCAGCGTGCGGACGGAGTCTTGGGCTTGGAGGGACCCGACAAGGCAGGCGAGCAGAATCAAGAGCACGGGCAGGCAATCCATGGGTGGCACCCGCGTCCCGCGGGTCGTTTTCTGCGTCGCGCAGAAAACACGGGCGGCGGAGTCCGAGCGCGCTAGGATGCTCGCACGCCGAGAATTCGGCGAGACGCCGAATTCGACCCGCCGGAGGCGGGTGCTACCCAGTTGTGCCGTCGTGCTCACGCGCTTGGTTCTCGTCTGGTTCAGTTGCCGCGGCGGACGAGGCGGTCGTTGCTCGGGCGCGCAGGTTGCGCTTCTGGTTCGGCCTTGAAGGCGCTCGGCTGCTTTAGTTTCGCACCGGAGGCGGTTTGCAGTTCACCGTTCTTCACCGCGACTTCCTCGACCTTGTAGAGCGGGCCGGTGCGTTTGGATTTTAAGTCGCTGGGCGTGGGACCGGCGAAGTGGCGGAAGAACTTCTCCATCTCGTCCATCGTGAAGGGACGCGAGCCGCGGCGGCCGAAGACGACGGTCTGGTTGCCGGTCTCGTCCACCACGCGGTCGCGGTCGAGGCCGCGCGAGACAGCGACGGCGGGGCCGTGCGTGGGGTAGGTGGCGATGAGCTTCGGGCTGGGCGCGGGGCTGAAGCCCATGTGCGTGGGAACGTTCTCGGGCGAAATCATCTGAAGCACGCGCAGGCCGTTCTTGCCGTCGGCGACCAGCGCGAACATCGAGGCGTTCACGGAGCCGATTTGGACGGAGCGCGTATCGTTGAGTTTGCCGTCGGCGTTGAACATGCGTTCGAGGCGCGGCTTCTCGGGGTTGCTGATGTCAATGAACGCGAGGCCCTCCGCGCCGTTCGCGACGTAGGCGAACGTGCGCGCGTGGTAGAAGCGCTGGGCGTTCTTGAGGGGCACGGTCGCGCCGGGGATGAGGCGGGGCTTCGTCGGGTCGGAGATGTCCACGACCTTGAAGCCGTCGTCGTCGGTCACGTAAGCGTAGCGGAACTGCACGCTGACGGCGCGCGGGTTCTTGAACTCGCCGTTGCTCAACTCGGCCACGAGCTTCGGCGCTTCGAGCTTGTCGTTGTGCAAGCCGAGGACGAAGAGACCTTTCTTCGCGACGACGAACAGGTTTGTGCCGGCCATGAAAGAGTGCATCGCGCCGGCGAGCTTGCCGTCGGGGTTGAAGCGGATGGTCTTGAGGTCTTTGTCGAGGAAGTTGTTGTTCGGGTTGCCGTCCACGAGCGTCGCGACGGTCGTCATCACGAGGCCCTCCTCGCGGTCGGTGATGAAGGCCCATGCGTAGATGAGGCTGATGGGCTGCTCCTCGTTTTCCGGTAGGCGCTGGCGCGTCGGGTCAATGCCCAACGTGCTCGGCAGCGTGACGCTGGTAGCATACTTGGTGCGGATGTAAGTGCGCTGGCCCAGCGGCGAAACGGGCGCGGTGACGATGCGCTCGCTAAAACCTTTCTGGTCGATGTTCGCGACGTCGAAGACCTCGAAGCCGTCCGCGCCGTTCGCGGTGTAGAGGTATTCGCCACGCAGCGTAAGGTCCAAAATCTCCTTCGCGTGGTGGTGATGGGCGAGGTCGTTGCCGTCCTGCTTCTCGGGCAAGACGCCTTTGTTCGCCTCGACGTGGCGTTTGAAATTGTCCGGGTAAGCGAGGCGATGAAGGTGGCTGCCGATGGCGGCCTGCGGCTCTTCCTGCTCCGTCCAAACGACGCCGTAGAGGCCGTCCTTGCCCGCGCCGACCCAAGCGTAGCGACCGAAGAAGTTAACCGTGCCCGTGCCGAAGCCGAGCAGGGAAGTCATCCACGCGTTGTTGCTGTTGTCGGCGGCGAGGTGGCAGTCGGTGCAGCCCTTCGTCGTGCCGACGCCGCTGGTCGTGTGTGGGAAGTGCGGGTTGTAAGCCTGGCCGCTGTAGCCCTCGGCGCTCACGGTCTGCTGCTGCGAATAGACCCACTCGCGGTTGCTGTTCTGCGACCCGACGATGACCGCGCTGGAGGAACGCAGCACAGCGACGCGGTTGCTCTTGTAGCTCGCGTCCACGCCGAGTTGGAAGACGTCGTCGCGGACGACCTGCGGGTTGTAGCCGGTGAAGTTGCGCGTGGTCATGCCCTCGAACTTGTTCAGCGGCACGCGCTGGTTCGCGCGCATCGGCAGGTGGCAGCCGAAGCAGCTCGTCGCCCACGACGAGTGGCAAACTTGGCAGGTGAGGTTCGAGTTGTCGTGCGCGAGAGCCTGCGCGCACTTCGCGGCCTCCGGCACGTCGCCCCAAGTCTGGCCGTCGCGGCGCAGTGTCTTCGCGTAGCGGGCCTTCGCGTTGTAGCGGGAATGCTGCGGGTCAATCGTGTCCAGCGTCTGCGGGATTTCCCAGCGCACGTCCGGCGAGAGGTTGCTGCGCTGGAAGAGCCGCTTGCCTTCCCACACAAAGCGCGGGCCCCAAGGTGTGCTGCTGGCGGCGATGTTCACGCCCTTGCCGCCGTTGCTGAAGCGCCCGCCGTTGCCGCTCGTGACGAGCGACGGGCGCGCGTTTACCGTGCCGTGGCAGTCGATGCACTCGACCGAAGTCGCGGCTCGCGGTTCGCCGTAGAGATTGCCGTCGCCGTGCGAGTCGGTGAGGAAATGGCAGTCGGCGCAGTGCATGCCCTTCGCGAGGTGAATGTCCTTCAAGTGAACCGCCTTCTCGAACTTGTGCGCGTCGTCGTGCGGAATCTTCTGGTCGTCGAGCGTGAGCAGGTTGCCGGACTTGTCTTTCTTGAACACCGCGCGGAAGACCCAGCCGTGGCCGTGGTAGTCGGCGAACTGCGTGTGCTTCATGCGCGGGTTCAGCTCGGCGACCTTCTCGAGGAAGTCGAGGTCGCCCCACAAACCGCGCGCGGCGGCGGCCTCGGGATTCTTCGCGATGGCGTGCGTGAGCTGCTCCTCGGTGGGGTTGCGCTGCTTCTGAAATTCCTCCGGCTTGCGGTTGCCGAGGAAGTGCTTGTCGTTCGCGAGCGGGTTGCCGGGGTGCGGATACATGAGCTCGCCGTCGCTCTCCTGGTCCCACCACGTGTAGCCCAGGAACGGGTTCACGAAGAGGTTCCCTTGGTGCATGTGGCAGTTCATGCACTGGCTCGACGGGATGCTGCGGGTGAACTCGTGCTTGATGGGATGGCCGCGCTCGTCCTTGCGAATCGCGGAGTCGCCAGTGAAGGAAAGGCCCTGATGGCCATACTTGGAATACCAGCCGGAGTTCACGGGCGAGCGGTCGTTTGCGTAGATCACATGGCAGGCGGTGCAGCCGGAGGAGCGGTAGTCGCCGGGATGATTGTTGCTGCCCATGAAGTCGAGCAACGGGTCGTGCAGGCGCGTCTTCTGCAAGTTGAGATAGACCGGGTCAATGCGGTTCAAGGTGCCGAGGCCGCGCTCGCTGAGGCGGCGGAGCGGCTTGCCAGGCGGTTCGACGGCGTTCGGGATGCCGAGCTGGTTCTGCTTCTCGCCGCCCTTCTCGAAGATGCGAAGGATGTTGCTCGGCTGGCCGATGGCGAAGCGCGGGAGCGGGTCGAGGTAGGGCAAGACGCCGTAACGCTTCGTGTCCTCGGGCGTGACGGGCGTGGGGTTCACGAGGCGAACGGCGGTGCCGTCGGCGGCGTGGGCTTGGCCGTAGAGCGGGTTCTTCTGCGGGATGGCGCCGTTGTTGTAGAGCGCCGCGCCCCAAAGCATCGCACCGTGGCGCATCATCGAGTGGCCGACGCTCGCGACCTCCTGCTTGTGGCAGGTGCCGCACGCCTTGTCCGCGACACGCAGGTCGCCGGGGTTCACGAACTGGATGAACTCGGGCGACTCCTGGTTGAGCAGGATGGTGGAGTTGTTTGGGTTCGCGGAGCCGGGCCACCACTCGGCGTGACGCGGGGCGACGTGGGCCTTGCGCATGAGCAGGCCGGGCGTGGCGTTGCCGCCGTGGCAATCCGTGCAGCCCAGCACTACGTTGGGCGACTTGTGCATCGTGTGCTCGTCGGTGCCGCCGTGGCATTCGAGGCAGCCGCGTGACTTGCGCGACGCGTCTTCGCGGGATTGGTCAATCAGGTTCGGGGCCGGGAGCTGGCGGGCGGTGTCGCGCGGCAAATCGATTGGGACAGAAATCGCGGGGCCGAAAGCCGGCGAAGCTCCAAGGTCCAAGCTCCAAATCCCAAAGAAGCTCCAAGCTCCAAGCACCAAGGCAAGGGCGCGCGCTGCCGTAGCGTCCGACAGCACGCCTTCTCCCTTCCTCGGAAGAGGGGAAAAGGTGGCCGCAGGCCGGATGAGGGGTGGGGCCACCAACGCTGACGCACACAACCCCTCACCCCGGCCCTCTCCCCTCATCCGATGAAGGGAGAGGGAGTCGAAGTGCGCCGGCGCAACGACGGCTCCGATGGCGCTTGGCCATTGGAGCTTTTTTTGGAGCTTGGAGCTTGGAGTTTTCATGTCCTCAGTAAGTAAGGGTCAACGCAATCAATCCGCTGTAGAGAAAGTCATCCACCTTGCCGGCGCGCGAGGTCTCTTCGAGGCCGGGCACGGGGTCGGTGCTGCGACGGTAAATGTCCTTGTAGCCGCGACCCGGCAGCAGCACGCCCCAGCCGGCGGAGAGAATCACATTGTCGGTCAAGAAGGGCCGATACTGGAGGCCGAGGCTCAGGTCGAGGCCCAGCTCGCGGTCAATCTTATCCGTCAGCAACGCTGTGCGCAGCGGGTCTGTCTCGGCGAACCGGATGTAGTTCAAGTTCACGAACGCCTTGAGCTTGGGGGTCACGTCCATATCCGTGCCGAGGCCCCAGAGGTAGATGCCGGGGTTCACGAAGTTCGCCTGGCCCTGCGCTTTGCTCGTCCGCAAGTTCGGCACGAGCGAGCCGCCCTGCTTCAATCCCACCGCCGTCCCACCGAAGTTAAATCCCTGCCGCACGTAGTAGCTGAATGGCCCACCGACGAAGTTCGGGTTGTCGAGAATCGTGTCGAAGCCCGTCGCCTTGCCGTCATCGGCCTTGCTGTCGCCGCTCGCGTAAACGAAGGAGGCTTTGTAGCGCACCCAGTCGCGGTCGTAGCTCAGTTCCAGCGCGGCGAACTGCGCGTTGATGTTCACCGGTTGGCCTGCGAGGCCGTTGAAGTCGTCGCGTCCAAACGCGTGATAGAACTGGTGCGAGACATTCCAGCGTCCGATGTGGCCGTCGCCGCCGAAGCCGAGGTAGTAGGCACGCACGTCGTGCGGGCGCACCGTGCCGATGGGCGTGGGCCTGACGATGCCGCCGTTGCGGTCGTAGTGGATGTCGGCGTCGTCGAGGTTCGCGTGGAAGCTCCACGTCGTGGTGTAGCCCTTGAAGAAGGTATCCTGCAAATAGGCGTTCGCGATGACCACTCGCTGGTTGCGCTGCTCGAAGGTGTTCAGGCCCGAGTTCGTGTCCTTCTCGCGCATGTCGAACACCGCCGCGTTGTATTGCAGCCGGTTGTTCGCGTAGTTGCCGAAGATCCGCCCGCCGAGGTTCGTGTCGTTGAAGAGGAAGCCGCGGAAGTCGGAGTTGAACGTCTGGTTGCCGCCCTTGAGAGCGATAAAGTCGTAGCTGTCCGTGAGGTCGCGCAGGTGCAGCTCGATGAAGGCTTCCTGCAACGCCCAGTAGTCCTTCGTGCGAACCGTCGAGCGGCGGCCGGCGAGGCTGTCGGCGGACGTGAGTTGCCCCGCGAGCAGCGTGTTGATGTCAGCGGGGTTCGTGACGAAGGCGTTGCTGGGATTGGCGAAGTTGTTCCCCGGTCCGCCACCGAGGAAGCCGCGCGGGTCGGGCGAGACGCCGCCGGTTTCCTGCACGTGGAGGTAGTTGATGTTGTAAACCGGCGTGAGCTTGATGGCCCACTCGACGGGCTTGAACACCGTCTCGCCACGAAACAACTCCACCGCGAACGCCATGTTGTTCTGCACCGACAACGCCTCGCCGCGACCGAAGAACTCGTATTGTCCCGGCTTGGCCGCGCTCGCGCCGCTGGGCGTTGGGACGACTTGGCCGCTGAAGTCCGTCGAGTTGTTGACCGTGACGTTGAGGAAAATGTCCTGGCCGATGACGGGCAAATCGCCCTTGAGCACGCTCTGGTAATACGGATGCCACAGGCGCGGCTCGTGGTAGTAGAAGGGGTCTTCGCCGCTGCCGTTGGCGTAGCGCTTCCACGGCAGGAAGCCTGTGCGCCAGCGGTCATTTGCCGACTCGGTGTTCGGCGGCAGTGCCACGCCGGTGTCGCGCGCGATGCCGCTGCTCTCGAAGTGCGGGTGGAAGGGGAGATTGCGCCGGGTGTTCGCGCGCGGGAGGTCCAGCTCGCGGGGGAGTTTGTCCAAGCCATACTTCGCCTTCGACTCCGCCGTCTGTGGCTCCACCGTGAGCGTGCGAATGGCTGCGCGCGGCAGAGTGAACGCCACTGGCTCGGACCCAAACCCACTCGGCGCACGCGGGGGCACGGCGACGACCTCGGTGTCGCGAAGTAGCACACGCGGCAACGCCAGCGGCGCAGGCACCGGCTCCGACCCAAACGGAGGGCCGAGCGTGAACTCGGGTTTGAAGAACGGCTCCTCGATGGGTTTGGAGTTCTTCACGCCGGGGTCGGGATTGAATTGAGGTGGGGTTTTTGGCGCGGGTTGCACGGTGCGCGTGACTTTGAGCTGCAGGCCCGAGGCTTCTCCCACGAACGAGAACGGCGCAGTCGGCCCGGTGCGCGGGTCGGGCGTGAACTTGTCCGGCACCGCCGGTGGCGTCCCGCTGCTCAACGTGACGCGCGGGACGAAGGTGGCCTCGATGGCCGGGAAGAGCAGCGACGCCGGGAACGGTAGAAAATTCTTGTCCGGCTCCGGGCTGAAGATGCTGGGCGCGAGGGGCGGCGGGCCGGAGGTGGTTTCCTGGAGTGGCTTGAGCCGATCGCGCACGCGCTCGGCGTCTTCCTTCGGCGAGAGGACTGGGGACGAAGCAGGGCTGACTGCGGACTTGGATTTTGCCGGGCGGTTCGTCAGGAGAGCGCCCGGCTTGACCGGCTCCGCGGCGTGGCCGGGCGCACATGCGAGACCCACCGCGACGTAGGGCGCGGCGGACCGAAGCAGGCCGCGCAATCGCGGGAATTTATGGCCCTGAAACGACAGTGGCATCTGCATCAATGAGAGGCGTTCCACCAAACGAAAAGCAAGCTCGCGCGTGTAAGCGAAGTGTAAAACTTTCGTCAATTTGCTTGCCGCTCGGCGCAGGTTTTTCCACAACTGGTGGCGTTTGAAGTCCGCCCTGTTCATCCTTGGCCTTCTGCTGTCTGTCCTGCCCGTGCGCGCGCAGATGACGGTGGCGGATGTGACCACGGTGCTGGCCCAGGCGGTTTCGCGCGCGGCGGTCGTCTCGCCCGCGAGCGTGGTCGCGGTGGTGGACCGCGAAGGATTCGTGCTCGGCGTGTGGAGCGTGAACGGCCTCGCGCCGTCGGCGGACAACCTCGCCAACGCCATCGCCAAGGCGGGCACGGCGGCGTTCCTCAGCAGCGGGCAGAACGCCTTCACCACGCGCACGGCGGCGATGATCGTGCAGCAGAACTTCCCGCCCGGCGTGAACAAGCGCCCGCCCGGCCCGCTGGTGGGCGTGAACTTCTCGCAGCTCTCCTTCTCTGACATCAACAAATTCAAGCTGCCTGCCGCCGCGCCGCTCGCGTTCAACGCGACGCCGGGCGCGACGGTGACGCCGATTGCCACTCCCCTCACCGGTGGCCTCGCCGGCACGGCGGGCGGCGTGCCGCTCTACATTGCTGGAGTGCTGGTTGGCGGCGTGGGCGTCGCGGGCGATGGCGACGACAGCCCGCTCAACATCTCTGCCTCCACGGTCATCAGCTCGAAAGTGGACGAAGATGTTGCGCTCGCGGGACAAGTCGGCTTCGGGCCTGCCTCCCGGATTCTTGCGTCGAAGGTGTTCATTGACGGCATCGCGCTGCCCTACGTGGCGAGCACGACAGCGCTCGGCGTCGTGACGCCGCTGGGCGGCATCGGCGCGGTGGTGGCCGGCTTCGCACCGGCGGCGAGTCCCGCCGCGCCGTTGCCCTACGTGGCCACGACGATGGGGGGTGTGACCGGCCAGATACGCCAACCCATCACCGCCGATCTCAGCCCGGTCCCGCTGCCGGGTGGAACGGTGCGGCTCACGGCGGCGGAGGTCACAGCCATCCTCACCGCTGGCGCGAACCGCGCCCGCACCACGCGCGCGGGCATCCGCCTGCCGCGCGGCGTGCCGATGCAGTGTTTTATTTCCGTGGTGAGCAATCCGAACTCCGCTGGCACCGCGCCCGTCGTGCTCGGCACGTTCTGCACCTCGCCGGACACGACGCGGTTCAGTTGGGATGTGTGCGTTCAAAAAGCGCGCACGGCGATTTTCTTCAGCACGGACACTCGGGCGTTCACGGCGCGCACCGTGGGCTTCATGGCGCAAGGCACTTTCCCCCCCGGCATCGGCGGGACGACTCCCGGCATCTTCCTCGGGCTGCAAGAACGCTTCTCCATCATCACCGTCCCGGCGATCGCGGCCGTCAACACGCTCAATGGCGCGGCCTTCACGACCTCCATCGCGGTGAACCCGAACCTGCCGAACGGCATGACCGTCTTCGCCGGCTCCATGCCGCTGTATCGCGGCGGCGTGCTCATCGGCGCGGTGGGCGTGAGCGGCGATGGCATCGATCAGGACGACCTCGTGGCCGCGTCGGCAGCGGCGGCGTTGGGTGGAATCTTCCTGCCGCCGGAAACAGTCCGAGCCGATCGCAGCCTCCATCGCGGGGCACGTCTGCCGATGGTGAAGTTCCCACGCAACCCGGCGCTGTAGCCTGCTGGTGACGGAAAGATCGGTGCGGGTAAGCGGTGGGACCAAGAGCGGACCACCCAATCCTGCACACCATCGGCTGCGCCCGCACGTTCCAGCTCAGAGCTTCACGCGCGCGAGGTAAATCGCGGACTTGCCCTCGTGCGAGGAGTAGTAGCTCACCCAAAGCAGGTTGTCGTGCCAGACAAGGCCGGGGTAGCTGCTGTCGCCGCTGCTGGGCAGGTCGAGCAGGGGCTTCAGCTCGCCTTTTGTGACGTCTAGTTCGCAGACGACAGTCATGGTCTTCTTGTCCGGGCCGTGATTGTGCAAACGGCCGCAGGCAATCCAACGGCCGTCGGGAATCTGGATGAAGTTTGGGCCGCCGAGAAATTGGCCGAGGTCTTTCCACACCCACTCGTCGTAGGGAATTCGTTTGCTGATGCCCAGCAGCGCGGTGTTGGAAGGCTTTCCGTCGCGGCGTTGCAGGCAATAGAGCGTGCCGTCCGGTGCGACCCGCAAGGTGGCCTCCGTCGGGCCGTTCTCAGTGGAGAGGTCATCTACCAGCGTGTCGAAGTCCGTGCCGTTCTTGGTGATTAGCAGCGACGTGCCGTATTTCTTCGCAGTGCGACTCTCGGGCGAAACGTCGTAGGCGATTCCCAAGCCGTTGTTGCGGTGCCACGTGACGCGCCAGAGCCATTGGTTCGTCGGGCCGACCCAGAAGACCTTGCCCCACTTTTTCCCGTCATCGGAGAGCGCGACGAAGGACTGGCTCTCGGTGGCAGGCTTGTTCCCCTCGCGCACGGTCGCGCCGCCGAGCAGCATGAGGCGCGGTGGGTTCGGCATGACGGAGATTTTCGGGTCGCGCAAGTCGAAGCCCGCCATTTCGATGCGCGCCGTGGATTCCCACCAGTAACCGCTGTCGCTGGTGAGCACGCGAATTGCGCCGTCGGGGGAGACGTGGCCGCCGCCCTCGCGGAACGTGCAATACCAGCGATCCTTGAAGCGCACGAGGTCGGTGAACGCGTTGTGCGGTGCGGCGTCCCAGATTTTGCGGTGCTCGACGAGCCGGGCAGCGGGTGCTGGCGCGGCGGTGTCGGCGGCGAGAACTGGCAGCGCGGCCAGCAGGCAGGCGAGGAGTAATTTTGCGTTCATGCGTTGGTTGTAGCGGGTTGGCGACGGGGTTTCAACCGGAACTCCAAGGAAGGCTATTTTCACCACGGACAGAGACGGATGAATGCGGCGCAGGATAGGCGCGAGCAGGGGCGCTTGGACCTATTTCTTCTTCGCCGGTGGCGCGTCTTTCGGCGGCGGGAGGAAGAACAGGTTTCCGTTTGCCTTGGTCTTGCGGGCGAAGACCTTGTCCGCACAGGTCACGTAGAGCACGTCCATGTTCGGACCGCCGAAGCCGCAGCTCGTCATGAACTTGTCCGATGGTTTCGGCAGCACGCCGCTCATGCGGCCCGTGGGATCGAACACCTGCACGCCCATGGCGCTCGCGACGTAGTAACGGCCCTGTGCGTCGCTCGTCATGCCGTCGCCGCTGCTGGCGGCCTTGTAAACCGGTGAGCGGCCGTCGGGGCTTTTCGCGTTCACGTCCACCTCGGTGCGCATCGTCATGTAAGGCTCCTTGTGCGCGAGCGTGCCGTCCGGCTGGATGCGCATGGCCCACACGTGCTGCCCGCGCGAGTCAGACACCGCGAGCGTGCCCTGGTCTGGCGAGAGGGTGAGACCGTTCGGTGCCGCGATGCCCACGTCCACGGCGAGCTTCACCTTGGTCTGCGGGTTCACAAAGGTGATCTGCTTCTTGCCCGTCTCGGTGAAGTAGATATGCCCCTTGTGCGTGACGACCAAATCATTCGGCTGCACATCTTCAGCGATGACAACCTTCTTCCCACCTGGAAACGCGAACGCCACGAGCTGCTTGTCCTTGCCCACGCATGCGTAAAGCCTTCCATCCGGCCCCCACTTCAACCCGCTGCACGACGTGCCTTCGAGCAGCTGAGTCTTCTTCCCATCCGGTGAGATCTGCCAGACCGCCGGCGGCGTGCTCCGCATGTCGCTGAAGTAGAAATTGCCCTTGTCATCCGCGCACGGCGCGTCGGTGAACGCGTGTCCCTCGGACACCAGCTTCCAGCCTTCGCCCTCGATGAGCAGCATCGAGAGCGGCATGTCCTGCGAGTGGGCTTTGAGCGTGAGGAGTGCGAAGCCGAGAAGTGTGAGCGTCCAGTGGTCGATTTTTTTCATGCGCAGTGAGGAGTTGTTTGACGGCCAATCGCAGTCGCGGCAAGCCGAAACGAGCGACTCTCAACCGGCGGACTCAACCCCGGCGTCACTTCCCCGCCGTCACCTCGGCATCGAAGACGCCAGTGAGCACACGACCTTCGCTCTTCACTTGCACCCAGATGCGATAGTGACCGGCGCGGGGGAACTCGTAGGGGAACGAGACGGAGTCAGTGAGGCCAGTGGCGTGCGGTGTTGGAGTCTTGGTAGGGGGCAGTTCCTTCACCTCGGCTCGCGCGGCTTTGCCGTCCTTCTTCCCCTCCTTTGTCTCGCGTTTCACGAAGGCTTCTTGTGCTGCCATCGAGATGGTCCCGACGGGGTGCAGGTGCGCGAACACGCCGCCGTCCGCGCGACGCACCGCCGCGTGGCCGGACATGCCGATGTAAGGCTCCAGTGGGGCAGGGGAGCCGTCGGGCTTGAGCACCTTGAAGCGCAGCGGCGCTTCGCGCTTCGTTTGTAACGCGTCCGTCCGCTCCCACTGCATCACGTAGCCGCCGGGCAGGCGGCAGGAGTTCGGAGTGCCTGCGGGCAGCGGGTCGCCGAAGTGCCACGAGTCATCCGGGTCGAAGGCGTTGGCGGAGTCGTCACCCGCCGCACGGCGCACGGGCACGCCGCAGAACGGGTCCGACGCTCCGGCGCGCCGCGGGACATTCGCGAAGTTCGCAGACGGCTCCGGCAAATCAGCCTTCGCTGTGAGCGTTTGGGAAAAACCCGTTTCGTGTGTCACGTCCGCGATGACCGAGTAGCGTCCCGGCGGCAGCGGCGGAATGGCGGTCTCGAAAACCTGGCCCGCGCGCTGAATCGGATGCAGGTGCGCGAAGGTGTCCGGGGCCTCGTCGCGGATGAGGAAGAGGTGCATCAGTTTGCCGTGGTCGGGCGCGAGCGGCGACCAGTGGCGCTGCCCGCCATCGCGCGTGTCCACCTCCAGCCGCAGGATGGGCAGGCCATTCGTCACGAGCACGGTGGCGTCGAGCGGCAGCGGGCGGTAGAGGCGATTGTTGCGGTAGTCGCGGTCCACGGCGTCCCACCACGACTTGCCGCCCACGACCATGCCGGTGAAAAGCAGCGTGCTGGCAATCATCGCCAGCGTCGCGCGGACACGGACAGGCCGCGCGATTTCTTCACCCGGTTTCAAGACTGACTCGCCCCAAGCTGCACCGACGAGTCGCACTGCTGCGATGAAGAGAAAGACGCCGAGCACGAGCAGCGTCGTCGCAAAGCCGGGAACCATCTCCTTTCGTGCGGTCGCGAAGTTATTGACCGGCACCATCACCCCGCCCGCGCCGCCGGTTCCCTCGACTTGCACATGCACACTGTAAGCACCCGGCGTCATCAGCCAAAGCGTGGCGGAATAGAGATTGGTCTCACCGCGCACCGGTTGGGCCACGTCGGCCGGGGGCGAGCCGCCCTTGCCCGCCCGCCAATGCACTGGCAACACCGCGACGCGCGTCACGCCCGGCCCCAGCGTGCGCACAGAAATCTCCGCCACCCCCGGCACGACCTCGGGTGGGCGCACCACCACGCGCACCGGATGCGGCCCCGCCTTGCCCTCGAAGATGACATTCGGGCTGCCGATGTGAGCCGCAACAGGCGAGGCGAGCGACAAGAGCAGGAGGCAGAAGAGGAAACACTGTTTGCCGCGAAAGGGCGCAGAGAGCACAGAGGTGAAATTTTTAACTTCCAACTTCCAACGCTGAACATTGAACGAACGCGCCGTTGGAAGTTGAGCGTTGAACGTCGAGCGGTGGACTTTTTCTTCCTTCGGCTTTGCGCTCTCTGCGCCCTTTCGCGGCAAAAGAATCGCCTTCATCGCCGCACCTTCAGCATCCAGTTGCCGAACCACAGCCCCGTGCGGCACGCGCCGCAGGCGAGCACGAGTCCGAAGGCGAGACCGCGCGCCGTCACCGGGTCGCGGTCCAGTCGCCAGAAGTCATTCAACCACGGGCCGATGGTTGACGTGTAAGGCCAGTGGCGGTGGCCGGCGAAGAACCAGTTGTCCGACGCGGGACTCAGCATGAACGCGGAGAAGTTCCATTGCGCTGCCAGCACCAACCCGAGGAACGCCACGCCCAGCGCGACCGCCAGCAGCCAGTCGCCAAGCCAGTGTGCCGGCGGCTTGCAGTCGCCGGCTGTTGCATTCGTTTCATCAGGAGGGCGACTGCAAGCCGCCGGCACGGGTGCGCTGTCATTTTGCCTCGCCCAGCCCACCAGCAAATCAATCACCACCGCCGGCACCACGAGCCACACGGGGAAGGGCGGCGGGACCATGTGCGTGACCGGGTTGTAGATGGGAGCGAGCATCGGCTGCGCGGGGAAGAGTGGCAGAACCCAAATCAGCACCGCATAGAAAAGCATGTAAACCCCAGCCGCGCACGTCGCGCCCCAGCGCAGGCTCCCGGCGCGCGCGGCCATCACCAGCAGCGCTGGGTAATGCACGCACACGATGAGATAAAACGTCATCGTGTGCTGCGAGTTCGGAAAGCTGTATTCCATCACGATGATGGAGTTCGTCGCCGTCATGATGCCGACCATGAACACAAAGAGCTTGGCGACCGCCCCGCGTTGGGCCTCGCCCACGCTGTTCTTCCACGACAGCACCAGCAGCAGCACGCCCAGCACCACGCTGAACATCCCGATGGCCAGCAGCGCGTGGGGGGGACTGAGAATTTGCACGTCGAGGCCGTAGGTATTGTGCCACCAATCGTCGAACGGTGCGGAAGTCAGCATCGCGAAGCAGCCCCAGATGGAAATCCACGCGCCCAGCGGCGCGCGCGCGCCCCAGAAGCCCACCGTCGCCGCGCGCTCGGTCGCCGCGCCGAAGAACGTCGCCCTCAACGCCAGCCAGCCGCACGTCAACCCCGGCACCACGCCGCCGAGGTAGATGACGATGTGCGCCGGCGTCCAGAACGTGTCGCGCCCGATGCTCATGTGCCACGAGATGTCCCACAACGCGCCGAGCGGGATGCAGCACGCGCCGCACACCGCGATGGCGAGATGCCACGGGATGGCGGCGGAGCGAACGGAAGTTTCCGCTGGGGCGGCGATGAGAGTTGTAGTGGCCGTCTGCATGAGCGCGGGGCAAGCGTGACTGAGCGCCGAGACTGTCACGACGCGGCGCGCTTGCCGAGTGGTTTTCCAAACCCGCGAGGATGGCGCTTGCCGCGCTCGAGCCGATTGGCTTCGTGTTGCGGCCGCATTCCCACCCAGCGAAAGGTGAAGACTTGAAAGCTGGCTTTAGTCAGCGCTTCCCTGGCGCGGGAGTTAGCGCGGCATTCCGCGCCTTGCCCGAGTCGTCAATGCGGCGGAGGAGGGAGAGCTTCACCGGTTCGAGACCCGTTTCCGTCACCGGTTCGAGGTGGATGCGTGCGAGGTTCAGGTGGCCGGCGTGGATGGCGTAGCGAGCGAGGTGGATGCGAGCCTCGTCGCGCTGGGTGTCGTCCGTCGCGAGCTTGAATGCGTTTTCCCACGCGGCCAGGCCTGCGGCGGGGCGGGCGGGCCTCACGACATAGTAGGTCCGCGCGAAGTCAGCGGCGAATGGATAGCTCTGCGGTGCCAACTTCATCCCCTGCCGGTAAAGGAGGAGCACCCGGTCGAAAAGCTCCCGTTCGGTGAGTTTATAATGGCTCATTGCATTGCCCCGGTAGAGCAGGAGCGCGGTGGCGTAATCGAAGTGATAGACCGCCTCGTCTGACGCGAATGAGAGAGTCTTCTCGAAGCATGCGAAGGCGTCCAGTATGCGCCCGTTGTGGGCGAGTTCGTGGGCGAGATCGTTCCAGGGCACGGGGCAGTCGGGGTTCTCGGCGCGGGCTTCTTCCCAACGCCGGATCGTGCCCAAGTCCTCTGTTATGTTGTCGCAAAAAACCTTCAGTTGATCGGCGGCTCCAGCGTGGAGCGGATAGCGGCCGATAAATTCGCGATAGCCCGCAGAGACGATGACGAGGCGGCGCTCCATCCGCGTGCTGAGCAGGTTCGGCGGCTTCTCAGCCAGATGGTTGTCATGCGCGTCGGTTTCAAGAAGCCAGCGGCTCATGTCCAGCCGTGCGCGCTCGCCGCGCGCCCGCAACGCAGCGAACTCAGCTTCTGCAGTAGGTTTGCTCGTCGCAACATCTGGGCCGGCGGCAGAGGCTCGGTGAGGCGTGAGCCAGCAGAGCAGGGCGGTGGACAAGGCCAGCGCATGTTTGCCGAACCGGAGTTGAGCCGAGGCAGCCGGCGCGAAAAGACAGTTCATGAATAATTTCGGTGCGTAGAGACGCAACGCCACGACGAAAGTTCCAAGAATATGTTGCGCAATGTTTGCACGGCGAGGAGAGCTGCGTCTTCCGTGCGGCCCAAGCTTCATCCTCGCAGCCACAAAGGCAGAAGCCCCTGTTTTCACAGGGGCTTCATGCATACTGAATTGGTTGCGGGGCTAGGATTTGAACCTAGGACCTTCAGGTTATGAGCCTGACGAGCTACCGGGCTGCTCCACCCCGCGATCAAGTTGCGCGGAAGCTAGTGGAACCCGTCCGGCGCGCAAGCTCTATTATCACGTCGGAGGCAAAATGAAACGAAAGGCGGGCACTTTTCCATTGCCGTATCAGCCGCGTCTCCCATCCTCCGCGCCAATGAATCTGCTGCCCTTCACGAACCTCCCCGTCCACTCCCCGCGCAGCTTTGTGCCCGCCCAAATTGACCTCGGCGACTGGAGCCAGATCGCCCCGCTCTTTGACCGGCTCGACGCGCGCGCGCCGCAATGCCAGTCGCCTGCTGAGTTTGAGCGGTGGATTCTTGACCAAGGCGAGATCTTCGCCGCGCTCGATCAGGAGGGCAGCCAGCGCTACATCGCGATGACCTGCCACACGGATAGCCCGGAGGCGGAGGCGTCTTACTTGCACTTCGTCGAGAAGGTTGAACCCGAGCTGAAGCCCCGCCAGTTCCACCTCGCGAAGCTCTTCCTTGCCCACCCGCTCCGCGCGCAGCTCGACAAGCATCGCTACGAAGTCTTCGACCGCGACACCGCGCTGCTCGTCGAGCTGTTTCGGGAGGAGAACGTCCCGCTCCAAACCGAGGAGGCCAAGCTCGGCCAGCAATATCAAAAGCTCTCCGGCTCGCTCACCGTGAACTTCCGCGGCGAGGAGAAGACACTCGTCCAGATGGGCCGCTACTTGGAAGAACCTGACCGTGCCCTCCGCGAGGAGGCGTGGACGCTTGTCGCGCAGCGGCGTTTGCAGGTGGCCGACCAGATTGAGGAACAGTTCGAGGCGCTGCTTAAGGTGCGCGAACAAATCGCCCGCAACGCCGGCTTCGAGAACTACCTCGCCTACTCCTTCCGTGCGAAGGGCCGCTTCGACTACACGGCGGAGGATTGCGTCAAGTTCCACGCCGCCGTGGACACGGAGTTCATGCCCGTGGTGCGCTTGTTGCAGGTCGAGCGCAAGCGCCAGCTCGGCGTGGATGCATTGCGCCCGTGGGACACCGCCGTGGACCCGATGAACCGCGCGCCGCTCCGACCCTTCGCTGAAGTGGACGAGATGGTCACGCGCACGCAGCGTGTCTTTGACAAGGTGGATGCCGAACTTGCCGCCGGCTTCGCCCAGATGCGCGACCTCAAGCTCCTCGACCTCGCCAATCGCAAGGGCAAGGCCCCCGGCGGCTACCAGTCCACCCTCGCCGAGGCGCGGCTGCCGTTCATCTTCATGAACTCCGTCGGCGTGCAGCGCGACGTGGAGACGATGCTCCACGAGGCCGGTCACGCCTTCCACACGCTCGCGGCGAAGAACGAGGACATTTACCCGTATCGCAACGCGCCGATTGAGTTCTGCGAAGTCGCCTCGATGGCGATGGAACTGCTCGGCAACCAGCACCTCGAAGAGTTCTACACGCCCGCCGAGGCGAACCGCGCACGCAAGACGCACCTCGAAGGCATCATCGGCTTCTTCCCGTGGATGGCGACGGTGGACGCGTTTCAGCACTGGATTTACTCACACCCCGGCCACACCCGCGCCGAGCGCACGGCCGCGTGGCTCGCGCTGATGGACCGTTTTGGTGGCGACGTGAGCTGGGCCGGCCACGAGTCCGCGCGGGCGAACCTCTGGCATCGCCAGCTCCACATCTTCCTTCACCCGTTCTACTACGTGGAATACGGCATCGCCCAACTCGGCGCGTTGCAAGTCTGGGCCAACTCCCACCGCGACCCGGTGAAAGCACTGCGCGATTACAAAGCTGGTCTCGCGCTCGGTGGCTCTCGTCCGCTGCCGGAACTTTTCGCCGCCGCCGGGTGCCGCTTCGACTTCAGCGCGGAGACCGTGCGCCCGCTCGTGGCGCTGACGCGCAGCGAGTTGGCGAAGTTTAACTGAGGCGGCTGACGTGCAGATAATCCCGTCCAAACCGCGCGGCTCGCCCCCGTGCCGCTTGCGGACGTGGGTGTCCGCGCTGCTTTCGTTGCTGGCAGCAGGGGTGGAGATCTTCGCCCAAACCCGAGTTCTCGACGCCACGCGCTACCATCTCGGCACGGAAGGTTTTCCCGAATGGCAGGAGTTCATCGGCAAGAAGCCGCACGGGCGGATGCTGGAAGTCCGCTTCGAGGCACAGCGCAATGAATCCGAGCAAACGCTCCTGATCCGCCAGCGTGA
>CAMBZO010000002.1 GCA_945872195.1 Akkermansia muciniphila
GGCGTGAAGTTCAGCTACCTGAGCAAGGACGGCGAGGAAGGGTATCCCGGGAACTTGAGCCTCAGCGTGACCTACTGGCTCTCCGACGACAACGACTGGCGCATCGAATACACCGCCACCACGGACAAGGCCACGCCCGTCAACGTTACGCAGCACAGTTACTTCAACCTCAAGGGCGAAGGCAACGGCGACATCCTCGGCCATGAGCTGACGTTCAAGGCCGCGAAGTTCACGCCGGTGAACGTCGGCCTCATTCCCACGGGCGAGCTACGTCCGGTCAAAGGCACGCCGCTTGATTTTACCACGGCCCACGCCATCGGCGAGCGCGTGAACTCGATGGACGAGCAGATGAAGTTCGGCGGCGGCTACGACCACAACTGGGTTCTCGACAGCCAGAGCGGCGCGCTCGCTTTGGCCGCGACTGTTTACGAACCCACCACGGGCCGCACGATGGCCGTGCTCACCACCGAGCCCGGCCTGCAATTCTACTGCGGCAACTTTCTCGACGGCAAACTGACCGGCAAGAGCGGCAAGCCCTACCAGTTCCGCAACGGCTTCTGCCTCGAGACACAGCATTATCCCGACTCACCGAACCAGCCGTCTTTCCCCAGCACAATCCTGCAACCGGGGCAGACCCTGAAGAGCACCACGGTGTATCGTTTCACTGCCAAGTAGCCGAAGCATCGCAGTCACTTTCGCTTCGCACCCCGCGCGAGTTCCGCTTTGCCCGCTCCGAGGCCAACCATTCACTGACGTAGCAACATGATTGTGCTGCTGCTCTTCTTCTGCTCCGGGGCGACGGCGCTGATTTATGAAGTCCTGTGGTCGAAGCATCTCGCGCTGTTGCTCGGTAGCACAGTGCAGGCGCAGACGGTGGTGCTAGCAGTCTTCATGGGCGGGCTCGCGCTGGGCAACCGGCTCTTCGGGCAGCGTGCGGACGCGGCGGCGAACCCGCTCGCGCTCTATGGCAAACTGGAAATCGCCATCGGCCTCTACGCGTTCGTCTTCCATCTACTGCACTCGGGCGCCGACAAGTTGTTCATCAGCGCGGGCACGCCACTGCTGGAAATGCCGGTGGCATTGCTCGCGTTGAAGACGGTTCTCAGCGTCGGCCTTCTGCTCGGCCCGACGATTCTCATGGGCGGCACGCTCCCGCTCATCGCCGCGTGGCTGAACCGCTCCGGCCCCGACGCGGGCCGGCTCTCCGCGCGTTTCTATTCGGTGAACAGCCTCGGCGCGGTCTGCGGCGCGTGGCTCGCGGGCTTCGTGCTCGTGCCGGCGATGGGCATGACCGCGTCGCTGCAACTCACCGCGATGGTAAACGTCGCTCTCGGTCTCATCGCTCTCGGCCTGGCTCGAAGCATGAAGGCAACACCCGCGCCGACCGACGACACCGTCACCGCACCATCAACCGCTCACTCTTCACTCATCACTAATTACTCTTCTCTGTCCCTCCCGCTCGTCGCGCTCACCGGCGCAGTCTCGATGGGCCTCGAAGTCCTCGCCGCCCGTTCGCTCGTGCTGCTCTTCGGTGCGTCGCTCCAGGCGTTCGCCATTGTGCTCATGTCGTTCATCCTCGGCATCGGGCTGGGCGGCGCAGTGATGGCCTCGCCGCGCACGCGGGGTTGGGCACGCGAGACAGCGACGACAGTTCTGCTGCTCGGCGCGGCGGGGTGGCTCGGCTTGCTCGTCGCGGGCGTCGAGCAATGGGTGGACTTCTATCGCTGGGTGAAGACTGGCATCGCGCGGACGGAGACAGGCTTCACCTTCCACCAACTCTTCGCCGCTGCGATGTCGCTCGTGGTGCTGGGTATTCCGGCGGGCTTGCTTGGCGCGGTGTTGCCGTTGTGGATTCGCGAGCTACCGCAGAGCGGGCCTGAGCTGGGGCGCGGCGTGGGACGGCTGCTGACGTGGAACACCCTCGGCGCAGTCGCGGGCACGCTGGTCACGGGCTTCGTGCTGATGCCGCATCTCGGACTGCGCGGCGCGTTCCTCGCGCTGGCACTGGGCTTGTGCGTCGCCGCGTGGTTGCTGGGCCGGAAGTTTCAGCGCGCGACGCTGCAATTCACCGCCGCGACCGTCGGCGCGGGGCTGCTGCTCGTGGGCGCGATGGGCGGGGATACTTGGCGGCACCTGCTGAGTTCCGGCGTTTTCCGCCTGCGTGAAACGGAGCTGGGCAAGGATCTCGTCGGCCATCGGCAGCGGCATATTAAAATCCATTTCTACGAGGACGCGGCGGATGCCTCCGTCGCTGTCGAGCAGGGCGACGGCGTGGGTGCGAGTGACCAACTCGTGCTGCGCATCAACGGCAAGCCCGACGCCACCTCGCGCGGCGACATGGCGACGCAGTTTCTCCTCGGCCACCTGCCGATGCTCGCGCGCCCGGACAGCAAGGACATCTTCGTGCTCGGCTTCGGCAGCGGCGTGACGGCGGGCGCGCTGCTGGGCCACCCGATTGACCGCGTGACGGTGGCGGAGAATTGCGAACCGGTGCTGCGCGCCGGAAAATTCTTCGCGCCTTGGAACCGTGGCGTGCTCACCAACCGCCTCGCACGCATCGTGCCCGAGGACGCGCGCACGCTGCTCAAGCTTAGTCCGCAGCGCTACGACGTGATCATCAGCGAGCCGTCGAACCCGTGGATGGTCGGCGTGGGCAGCGTGTTCAGCCGCGAGTTTTACGAGCTCTGCGCGGGCCGGCTCAAGGACGGCGGCATTATGACGCAGTGGTTTCATGTCTATGAGATGCACGACGGCATCGTGGCGCTCGTGCTGCACACGTTCGCGGGCGTGTTCCCGCATGTCGAGGTGTGGGACCCCGGCACCGGCGACCTCATCCTGCTCGGCTCGCAGAAGCCGTGGGCCACCGGCCCGGACGTGTGGCGCAAGGTCTTCGAGCGCGCGGAGCCGGGGAAGGATTTGGCCGCCATCGGCCTGCACGCGCCGGAAGCGCTCTGGGCGCGGCAGTTCGCGTCGCAGCGCACCACGCGCGCGTTCATCGAGAACGGGCCGGAGCAGTCAGATGAATTCCCCGTGCTAGAATACGAGGCTCCGAAGGCGTTCTTCATCGGCGCGTCGGCGAAGGAATTCCTCCAGTTCGACGAGCGCACGCGCCAGCACCTGCTGGCCCCGCTGCCGAAACGCGCCGCGTTGCACGCCCTGTCAGCCGCACAGCTCGCGCCGATCTTTCCGCAGTTTGGCTCCGTAAATCCCGAAGCCGCGCTGGCGGCCAACGCGCGAGCCCACAGCCTGACGAACCCCGCCGCACCTCCGCCGCCACGCAGTATCTTCACGCCGCCACGCAGTGACGCGGATTTCAACACGCTCCTGCTCAACGTGGAGCAGTGGCTCCACACCGGCAGCACGAACCAAACTGCGCTGGCGTCGGACGAAGTGGCCGACGCCGTCCGCGAGTGCCTCGCGCGCGGTGAACTGGATCGGGCGAAGGCGCTCCTCAACAACGCGGGGCGCACGCTCAAGCCCGGCGCGGAACTGCGCTTCCTCGGCCGCATCTGGGAGCAGGCGGCCGGCAAGCCATGAAATCCACCCCGCTGGACACACGTGAGGGAAAACTTTTTGCCATCAGCCCGCCGTGTCCGGCACAGTCGCTTCGATGAGTTTCACTGAGTTGACGGAGGCCTTCTTCGCGAAGTCCGCTGGCTGGGAAGCGGTCAAGAACGCCCGCGCGCTGCTCGCGGGCGGCAAGGTGCTGTCCTCGAACTGGACGCCGCCGCTGCTCAAAGGCGTCGTGCAGGAAGGCACTTCCTCCTATCGCGCCGGGCTCGTCATCAAGGGGCCGGTGGACATTGATAATCTCTGCACCTGCCGCTCCGCCCGCGAGGCCGGCCTCATCTGCGCGCACTCAGTCGCGATTGGCCTGCACCACTTGCAGCGCGAGAAACCCGCGCCGCGCGGGAGCGACACAGCGACGCCCCTGCCCGCGCGACTCGGAGTGAGACCCGTCGCACGTGAACTGGAGCCGCAAGCCGGGCCGCGCCTGCGTCGGGCAAAGGCCGGCGAGCCCGCCGAGGCCGTCGAAATCACCGTAATCCTCCCGCCCACGCTGGCCGCCAGCCTCGCGCGCGGGAAAGTGATGGCCACGTTCGAGGGCCGCTGGAGCGGCGGGCGCGTGCCGTTGAGCGCCCTGCCGATGAACCGCCCCTTCCGCCTCTCCCCCGCCGACGAGCGCGTGCTGGACTGCGCCGAAACCATCGCCGGTGGCGAAACGCCCGGTGGCCTCATGCTCTCGCTGACCGAGCTGACCCAACTCCTCGGCGCGCTCGGCGCGCACCCGCGACTCTCCGCCGGACGTGGCCAACCCATCGCCGTGACGACCGCCTCGTGGCGCGTTCCCGTGCAAGCCAAGCTCGAAACTTCCGGAGAAATTCTGTTGGGCCTGCCGCCGAACACGACGCAGCCCACGCTGCTCGCGGGCGAAAACTTATGGGCGTTTCGCGGCGCTTCCTTCGAGCCAGTCGGCCTGCCCGTGCAATGGCGGGACATCTTCAAAGGCCCCGTCCGGCTGCCCCGCCAGCGCGTGCCCTTGTTTCTCAGTCAGGAACTCGTCGTGCTCGAAGCCGAGTGCGAGGTGGACGCGAACTTTGGTGTGGATGAATTCACCCTCGAACCGCAGTCGCCGCGTTTCATTCTCGCGCTGAACGGCGGCCTGGCGCAGGTGCAGGCCCAACTCCAGTGCGCCTACGGCCCGCGCATCATGACTGTGGGCGTCACGGCGAAGGACGAATCCCTCTGGCTCCCCGACCCGAAATGCACCACGCGCTACTCGACGCGCGACTTCGGCGCGGAGGTTGGGGCAGGCGAGCGGATGCGCCGTGCGGGCTTCAGCGGCCCCGACCCGCAGGGCCGCTGGAATCTCCACGGCGAAAGCAACGTCGTGCGCTTCTTCGCGAAGGACTACCCGCGCTGGCAGAAGGAGTGGGAGGTCTCGCTCGAAGAACGCTTGCAGCACAGCACCACGAAGAACTTCGAGCGGCTGGAACCACGCTTCGAAATCCGGCCCTCGGGCGAGCGGTGGTTCGATGTCGAGATGTCGCTGGCGTCGGCGGACGGGGAGAAGTTTTCGGCGGCGGACATTCAGCGGCTCATCCTGTCCGGCAACGGCACGACGCGCCTGAAGAACGGCCGCATCGCGCTCATCGACACGGGCGCGCTGGAGGAGTTCAACGAGGTCTTGCGCGACTGCGCGCCGCAGCAGCACGCGAAGGGCTACCGCTTCAGCGACGTGCAGGCGGGCTTCCTCGACGCCACGCTCCGGCAACAGCCCGGCTGGCAGGTGCAGGCGGCCGGAGGTTGGCGCGAGCGAGCGTCGCGGCAGAGCGGGCAGACGAAGCTGGCCTGCCCGCCGCTCGGCCACTTGGAGGACGTGTTGCGTCCCTACCAGAAGCAGGGCGTGGCGTGGCTGGGGTTCCTCCGCGAGAACAAGTTCGGCGGCATCCTCGCGGATGAAATGGGCCTCGGCAAAACGCTCCAGACCCTCGCGTTCTTCCACTCCTGCCACACAAACAAGAAGCTGTCCGGCCCGGTGCTCATCGTGTGTCCGACCTCGCTCGTCTTCAACTGGCTCGCGGAGGCGAAGAAGTTCACCCCCACGCTGAAGGTCATCGCGCTGCACGGCACGGGGCGGCACTCGCGCTTCGAGGACATCGCCAAGAGCGACCTCGTCATCACCAGCTACGCGCTCATCCGGCGCGACGCGGAGAAGTATCGCGAGATGGAGTTCGACACGCTCGTGCTCGACGAGGCTCAGCACATCAAGAACCACCAGACGCAGAACTCTCAGGCCGTCAAAGCCGTGAAGGCGGACTACCGCGTCGTGCTCACCGGCACGCCGATGGAGAACTCCGTCCTCGACCTCTGGAGCATTCTGGACTTCCTCATGCCCGGCTACCTCGGCTCGGCCACGGACTTCAAGGAGCGTTACGAACAGCCCATCACGCGCGACAAGGACGAGGCCGTGCAGGCGCGGCTGGGCCGGCGTTTGCGGCCCTTCATTCTGCGCCGCCTCAAGACCGAGGTGGCGAAGGACTTGCCCGCGAAGCTCGAGCAAATTTCCTACTGCGAACTCACCGACGACCAGTTGGAAATCTACAAGCAGGTGCTCGCCGTCAGCCGCAAGGAAGTCATGGACGCCGTGGGTGCGAATGGCGTGGCGAAGAGCAAGATGATTGTCCTGAACGCGCTGCTGCGGCTGCGGCAAATCTGCTGCGACCTGCGGCTGCTCAAGATGGAGAACGCGGAGTTCACCGACGACAGCTCCGGCAAGGTGGCGATGTTCGGGGAGTTGCTGGAACAGGCGATCGACGGCGGGCATCGCGTGCTGGTCTTCAGCCAGTTCACCACGATGCTCGCGCTGCTCAAGGACAAGCTCACGGCGGAGAAGATTGAGTATTGCTACCTCGACGGCTCGACCACGAATCGCGGCGCAGTGGTGGAGAAGTTTCAGGGCAACGCGAAGATTCCTGTCTTCCTCATCAGCCTCAAGGCCGGCGGCGTGGGCCTCACGCTCACGGGCGCGGACACGGTCATCCACTTCGACCCGTGGTGGAACCCGGCGGTCGAGGACCAGGCCACCGACCGCGCGCACCGCATCGGCCAGACGCGCGTGGTGACGAGCTACAAGCTCATCGCGCGTGGCACGGTGGAGGAGAAGATTCTAGCCCTCCAGCAGAAGAAACGCGCGATCATCAAGGCCACCCTCGGCGGCGAGGAAACCCTCGCGGACAACCTGACGTGGGAGGAGATACAGGGATTGTTTGAGTAGCCTTTCCACCTCCCCGATGAAGCCACTACCGCCCTGCCCCGTCTGCAATCCATGCTGCGCTTCCTCGCTCTGTTTGCCCTGATTGCCACCCCCTCCGCTCAGGAGTGGACGCGTTTCCACGGGCCGAACGGCACGGGCATCAGCCACGCGAAGACCATTCCCACGAAGCTCTCCGACACCGACGTGAACTGGCGAGTTGAGCTGCCGGGCGTCGGCCATTCGTCGCCCGTGCTGTGGGGCAACAAGCTGTTTGTGACGACGTGCGACAGCCGGAGCGGCGGCGTGCGCGTGCTGTGCCACGACGCGCTCACCGGCAAGCAGCTTTGGCGGCATGACTTCAAGCAAGCGCCCTTCACGCCACACAAGTTCAACAACTTCGCCGCCGCCACGCCCGCCGTGGACGCGCAGCATGTCTATGTCATCTGGAACGAGTTGGAGCACTTCAAGCTCGCGGCGCTGAACCACACGGGGAAGGTCGCGTGGGAGCGGGACTTCGGGCCCTTCGTCAGCCAGCACGGCTGCGGCATCTCGCCCATCGTCCACAACGGCATGGTCATTCTCGGCAACGAGCAGGACAGCGCGAAGAACGTGAAGGACACCACGCGCAGCGGAGAGAGCTTCGTCATCGCGGTGGACGCCAAGTCCGGCTCGACCGTGTGGCAGACGCCGCGCAACAGCCTCGTGGTGGCCTACTCGACGCCGAGCCTCTACACGCCAAAGGGCGGCCCGCCCGCGCTCATCTTCAACAGCCAGGGCCACGGCATCTACGCCGTCGCGCCGGACTCGGGCAAGGTGCTTTGGGAATACAATCAGGCGTTCACCATGCGCAGTTGTAGCTCACCGATGATCGCGGGCGACTTCATCTTCGGCTCCTGCGGCAGCGGCGGTGGTGGCAACTACGTGACCGTGATCAAAGCCGGCGACACCGCGAAGGGCCGCAAGCCCGAGCTGGCCTACCAGATGAAGAAGTCCGCGCCCTACGTGCCGACGGGTGTGGTGGTCGGCGAACTCGCGTGGTTGTGGAGCGATGCCGGGATGCTGACCTGCCTGCACGCGCCGACCGGCGACATTCGCTTTCAGGAGCGCGTGGGTGGCAACTTCTTCGGCTCGCCCGTGTGGGTGGATGGCCGACTCTTCGCCGTCTCGACGGCGGGCGAACTAGTGGTGGTCGAGGCCAGCGAGAAGTTCAACGTGCTGCACCGCTACGCACTCAAGGAGCTTTGCCACTCCACGCCCGCCGTCGCGCTGGGCCGGATGTTCATCCACACGGAGAACCACCTCGTGAGTCTCGGTGGGGAGAGCAAAACTGGTGTCAGGTGACCGGATGGTCGGAAAGTGTTTGGAAAACACGGACTCCCTTCAATAACACCAACAAAAAGTGGTGGAGGCGGCGGGAATCGAACCCGCGTCCTCGGCAGAATTACCAGCCGCGACTACATGCTTATTCCAGGCATAATTGTCGGCTACGGGATAGCGCCTGAACTCGAAACCCGCTGCTTAGTCCGCATGAAATAGTCTCGGCTGGTGGCGCGCGGTCCCCGCCCTCAACCATGCCTGCTAATGGCGTTCACTCGACGTAGCAGGTGTCTGCCGGTGAACGTCGCGGCTGTTTAGGCTGCGAGGGCCAACTCTTCGTTAGCTCTTATGTTTGGTTCGGTGATTAACGAGGCCAACGAACCGTCCTCGGCATGCCGCCTCTGGCGCATCTCCCAAGTCGAAACCAGTGCGCCCCCGGCCAACCTCTTCACTTTCACCTTCTCCCCTCGCGCCGTCAAGCCGCGCGCTTACTTCGCAAATCCCTGCACTTTCAGCCACACCGCCAGGTCCAGCGACCACGGGTGCAGCGCGGACACCGGCGTCTTCTCGGGGTCCCAGCCTTTCACTCCCAGGCCGATGCCGTGCGCGCCCTTTTGATACACGTGCAGGTCGAAGGGCACCCCGTTCCGCTGCAATGCGGCGGCGAACTCCATCGCGTTCTCCACCTTCACGCCCTTGTCCTCCCACGTGTGCCACACGAAGCACGGCGGCGTGCTCTTGGTGACTTGTAGCTCGTTCGACAACAGTTTCACCAACTCCTCGGACGGCTCTTTGCCGAGCAAATTGTTCTTCGACCCGTTGTGTGTGTGCGCACCCATCGAGATGACGGGATAACAAAGGATGCCCAAGTCCGGCCGGCTGCTGGCGCGCTCGATGAGGTCAGCGTCGTCGGCCTTGCCCATGTCGAAATGCGTCACCGCCGTCGAGGCCAGGTGCCCGCCGGCGCTGCTGCCCATGACGCCGATGCGTTTGGCGTCCAGCTTCCACTCTCCCGCGTTCGCGCGCACGTAACGCACCGCGCGGTTCACGTCGTTCATCATCGCCGGATGCCGGTAGCCCGCCGAGCCGAGGCGATATTTCAGCACGAAACCAGCGATGCCGTGCGCGTTCAGCCACAGCGCGTAGTCCCGCCCCTCGTGCGACGCCAACCCGCCGTAGCCGCCGCCGGGACAAATCACGACTGACGCGCCCGTGGCCTTGTCCGCCGCCGGGAAGAACGGCGTGAGTGTGGGAATGTCCTTCACCGGGTCCGTGCCCAGCGCGCCGGGCGTGGCCTTGGCCCAGAGTGGGAAGGCCTCCTTCGGTTGCGCGAGGAGCGGGGTGGCGGCGGTGAGCACGAGGGCGGCGAGGGCAAGAAGTTTCATGGTGTGATTCAGCTTCAGAACTGGCGGTGACGATAGCGGGCGGAGGAAAGCGGGTTCAATCGGAATCCCGGTTTTAACTACTCACCCGCTCTGACCTGCACTCATGGGAAAAGGAGCAGCTCACCTGTGTGCCAAGGGATGGGACGAGAAGCGCAGGAGATGGAAGCTTTCCGTATTAACAATTTGACCCGCACGAGTGACGGCGTAGTGTGGCCGCAACAAGCCCGAACCAAACCGTTGCTTCTTGAACCACCAAAGCCCTGAAAGAATCTCCTATGAACTCACCCTCCGGTCCGCAGCCCTGCCCTGATTGCTCCGAAGTTGTCACGCCCACGAATGCGCTCGGACGGCGCAGCTTCATCCGCGCCGTGGCTGGCGGGGCGGTGGGAGTGGTGGGCGGCTCCTCGCTGCTGTCCACGGCTCTCGCGGCCGCGCCTGAAAAGCCGCGCACGGCGAAACCGGCGGAAAGTCTCGTGCGGGAGCTGTTCGCGACGCTGACGCCCGAGCAGAAGCAGGCGATGGTGCTCCCGTGGGCCCACGGCACCGAGAAGGGCGGCACGCCGACGCGCCTCAAGACGCACAACGCAGCGCCGCTGGGCAAGAAGCTGGGCGAGCAGTTTACGAAGGCGCAACAGGACCTGATCCAGACCACCTTCAAGGCGATCCTTTCCGGCGAGGAGTCCTACGACCGGATCTCCCGCAAGGGGACGTGGGACAGTTCCGGTTCGTTCGCGGGCAACGGCGTGGCCATCTTCGGGGATCCGTCGGGCAAGGATCCCTTCTCCTGGGTGTTTGCCGGGCATCACCTGACGTTGCGCTGCGATGGCAACTCGCAGCCGAACGCCGCGTTCGGCGGACCGATGTATTACGGCCACGCTGCCAACGGTCACAGCGAGACGAATGTTTACAACTACCAGACCAAGCACGTGCAGAGCGTGTTTGAGATGCTCAACGAGCAGCAGCGCAAGCAGGCGGTGGTGGTGGGCGATCCCGGCGACGGCGCGGCGGCGCTCAAGCCCCGTCTCGTGCAGCAACCCCAGGTCGGCGTCGGCTACGTGGATCTCGACGAGTCACAAAGGGGCCTCGTTGCCGGCGTCATGCGCACGCTGATCAGCCCGTTCCGCAAGGAGGACGGCGACGAGGTGATGCAACTCATCAAGACGAACGGCGGCATGGAGAAACTTCGTCTCGCCTTCTACAAGGAGAACGCGGAGAAGGGGAATGATCGATGGGACTACTGGCGCCTCGAAGGTCCGGGCTTCGTATGGAACTACCGGGTCCTGCCGCACGTCCACTGCTTCGTGAACATTGTCGGTCAGGCTTAGCTTGCCGGCACGCGGGCGATGCTGATCCGACCTCATGCTTTTCTCTTCGGGCTGTTGACCTGCGGTCTGGCGTCCACCAGCACGGGCGCAGACGACAAGCAGGTCGCGGCTCCGGACTTCAAGCGGGACGTGCTCCCCATCCTTGATGCGAAGTGCCTTCACTGCCACGGCGCAAAGCGCCGCGACGGCAAACTGGACATGCGTTCTCTGGAATCAATACTCGTGGGAGGTGTGTCTGGCCCCGCGATCAAACCCGGGAATGCCCAGAAGAGCCTGTTGATCGAGCTGATTCATTACAAGGAGATGCCTCCGAAGAAAGAACCCGCCCGTGTCACAAACGAGGAACTCGCCCTGCTGCGAAAGTGGATTACCGCGATGCCCGCTCCAACGACACTTGCTCCGATCCGTTAAACCTATGAAAGCCATCGCCTGCATTGCCGTCCTTCTCGCCGTCCTGCCGTTTCGGGCAGCAGCCCAGACGAATGTGCCCGCCGGTTTTCGCGACCTTTTCAACGGCAAGGACCTCGGCGGCTGGGTGGATGTGAACACCAGCAAGGAGACATGGACGGTGCGGGACGGGTTGCTCGTGTGCACCGGCAAGCCCATCGGCGTGATGCGATCGGAGAAGCAGTATGAGAACTTCATCCTGCACATCGAGTGGCGGCACATGCAGGCCGGCGGCAACTCCGGCGTGTTCATCTGGAGCGAGGGCGCGGTGCCGGCGGGACGCAATCTCCCCAAGGGCATGGAAGTGCAGATGCTCGAACTGCAATGGCCGGTCCTGAACCCGGAGAAAGACGGCAAGCCGCGGCCGATCGGCTATGTCTCCGGTGAGCTGTTTGGGGCGAACGGATTGCAGACCACCCCCGACAATCCCCGCGGGAGCCGCAGCCAGTCAGTCGAGCTGCGTTGCAAGGGCAAGGGCGAGTGGAACACCTACGATGTCGTGGCCGTGGACGGCGTGGTGAAGCTGGCCATCAACGGAAAGTTCGTCAACGGCGTGAGCAAGGCGTCCGTGAAGAAGGGCTACCTTTGTCTGGAGTCCGAAGGATCGGAGATTCACTTCCGCAACATCCGCATCCTCGAACTGCCGCCCGGCATCACCACGCCCGAGCAGATCGCGCCAGAGATCAAAAAGTAGCGCCGCACCGAAGAACTAACCGACAGGCGAGCGGCGTCACGTCGTGTTCCGCATCGCCAGTCTCCCGAATTAGGAAGCCCGGCAGCATCGTGACTGCTCCCCTGCGACGCGCTCCAAAGAAAAAGCCCGCTCGGTCAGAGCGGGCTTTTCGAGAGAGGATGGACAGCGCGCTTACTTCGCGGCGTCGGCCTTGGGGGCCTCGACGGGCGCGGCAGTCTCGTTCTCCACAAACTCGATGATGGCCAACTGGGCGGCATCACCCCGGCGTTCGCCGAGTTTGAGAATGCGGGTGTAGCCCCCGTTGCGTGTCTTGAACAGCGGGGCGATCTTGTCGAACAGGATATGAACCACGTCCTCGTTCTCGCGCCACTTGGCGCGCAGCACTTTGCCTTTGACGGTGGGCGTGCCGATGAAGTGGGTGCGGGCATGCTGGCGCACACGCGCTGCCACGAGGCGGCGGCAGTGGACGTTTTCAGCAATGAAGGCGGCCTTCTTCTTGTCGTCGGCAGTCGCAGCAGCCTCGACTGCGCGGTTGCCACGGCGTCCGAGGGTGACGAGCTTCTCGACCACGGGGCGCAGGACTTTCGCCTTTGCGAGCGTCGTGGTGATGCGTTTGGATTTGATGAGGCAGCACACCATGTTCGCGAGCATCGCATTGCGATGTTCGCCGGTGCGGCCCAGTTTGGCGGTTCGTTTAAGGTGGCGCATAGGTCAACCGGTTATCAGATGGCGGGCTTGTCCTCTTTCGGGGCATCCAGCAGCGACTGGTCAATGGGCATGCCCAGGCCGAGCCCGAGAGCCAGCAGCTTGTCCTTGATTTCCTGAAGGGACTTCTTGCCGAAGTTGCGATATTTGAGCATATCGCCCTCAGACTTCAAGGCGAGCTGGCCAACGGTGGTGATGTTGGCGTTGTTGAGGCAGTTCGCAGCACGGACGGAAAGCTCGATCTCGTTGACGCTCATGTTGAGGAGCTTCTTGAGCTTGCCCTGTTCTTCGTCCTGCTTGTTCTCGACCTCGGTGAACTGGACAGCGTTGCGGTCGTAGTTCACGAAGACATCGAGATGCTTCTGGAGGATGGCGCTGGCCTGAAGAAGCGCGTCGTCGGGCGTGATGCGCCCGTCGGTCCAAATCTCGACGACGAGACGATCGTAATCCGTGCGCTGGCCGACGCGGGCGGCCTCGACGGCATACTTCACGCGGGTGACAGGGGAGAAGATGGAGTCAATCGCGATGACGCCGATGGGTTGGTCGGTCTTCTTATTCTCGTCGCCGGGGCAGAAGCCGCGGCCGAGCTTCACTTCCAGCTCCATGACAAGCTTCTTCTTCTTGTCGAGAGTGCAGATGATCTGGTCAGGGTTGACGACGGAGACGTGCTGGTTCAGCTCGATGTCGCCGGCGGTAACCTCGCCCTCCTTGTTGACGCTGAGGATGAGCAGCTGGGGTTCGTGGGTGTCGGACTTGAGCTTGACCTTCTTGAGGTTCAGGACGATTTCGGTCACGTCCTCGACAACGCCGTCTACGATGGTGAACTCGTGCTGCGCGCCCTCGACCTTCACCGAGGTGACGGCCGCGCCCTCAAGGGAACCGAGGAGCAGGCGACGGAGAGAGTTACCAATGGTGTGCCCGAAGCCAGTTTCAAACGGCTCGGCACTGAACTTGGCGTAGTTGGGTGTTGCAGTGGAGTCTTCCCTCTGCAACCGCTTGGGCATTTCGAATCTAGCGAGACGGACTGGCATGGTGTGTTACTTTTTCTGCAATTTTAATCTGACCGACGGCGCTATTCCCGGCGCACACCGGCCCATGTAATTGCGTTTTGTCCCCGACCCGGGGACGGTGGTTTAGCGGGAATAAAATTCGACTACGGCCTGCTCGTTGGCGATGGGGTGGATTTCGTCACGTGACGGAACACGGAGGAGCGTGCCCTTGAAGGCGTCCTTGTTGAGCATGAGCCACTCAGGCACGGCCCGGGCGGTGGAGACCTCAAGGTTCTTTGTCGCAAGCTGGCGCGAGACGCTGGAGTCCTTCACCTCAATCACGTCATTCACCTTCACCGCGTAGGACGAGATGCTGACCTTGCGGCCGTTTACCTTGATGTGGCCGTGGCCAACCATCTGGCGCGCAGCGGCGCGGGTGTTGCCGAAGCCGAGGCCGAACACAAGGCTGTCGAGACGGGTCTCGAGAATCTGGAGCATCTGCTCACCTGTCACGCCACGGCGGCGCTTGGCCTTCTCATAGACATTGCGGAACTGCTTCTCCATGAGGCCGTAGAAATAACGGAGCTTCTGCTTCTCGATGAGGCCAAGGCCGTATTCCGTGGTCTTGCGGCGGGAACCTTTCGGGCCGTGGACGCCGGGAGGATAGTTGCGGCGTTCCAAATACTTCGAGGGGCCGAAAATCGGAATGCCGAAACGGCGACTGACGCGGACGCGGGGACCTGTGTAACGTGCCATGCGGAGTAGAGAGTTAGGAGTTGAGAGTTGAGAGTTACACGCGGCGCTTCTTGCGGGGACGGCAACCATTGTGCGGCACCGGGGTCACGTCCTTGATCGTGGATATTTCCAACCCGATGGCCTGAAGCGCGCGAATGGCAGACTCACGCCCTGAGCCGGGGCCGCTCACACGAATCTCGACCTCGCGGAGACCGTGGGACATCGCCTGACGCGCGGCGTCCTGCGCGACCTGCTGAGCTGCAAACGCGGTGCTCTTGCGGGAGCCTTTGAAGCCCACGCGCCCGGCGCTGGACCAACCGATGACGTTGCCCTGCATGTCCGTGATGGAGACGTTCGTGTTGTTGAACGTGGAAAGGATGTGCGCGATGCCGACCGCGATGTTCTTCGCGCCCTTCGCCTTGACAATCTTCTTGCCAGCGTTCTCGTCCGCGAGCAACTCCGCAGCGGTCGGGGCAGCGGCAGCGACAGCACCACCCGCGGCAGCGGCCGGAGCAGCACCTGGAGCGGCGGGTGCGGCGGCGGTGGCCTTCTTAGGTTTGGTCTCCGCGGCAGCCTCGGCGGTGGCGGGTTTCGCTTCTTTCTTCGGGGCGGGTTTCTTCTTTTCTTCGGCCATAGCAGTAAATAGTTTGAAAATCAGGCGGCTGCAGCAGGTTTAGCTGCGCGCTGGACACCAACGGTCCGGCGGGGACCTTTGCGCGTCCGCGCATTGGTTTGGGTGCGTTGTCCGCGAACAGGCATGCTCTTAAGATGGCGCACGCCGCGGTAGCACTTGATCGCCTGAAGGCGCTTCAAGTTCAAACCGAGCTCACGTCGGAGGTCGCCTTCGGTCACATACTTGCCGTCTTGGATCGCGTGGACGATCTGGGAAAGTTGTGCCTCGGTAAGGTTTTTTGCACGGATGGACGGATCAATCTGCGCCTTCTCAATGATCTCGAGCGCGTTGACGGGTCCGATGCCGTAGATGTAGCGCAGCGCGATATCAATGCGCTTGTCGCCGGGAATATCAACACCAAGTATGCGTGCCATAAAGTCTGTTGTTTAACCTTGCCGTTGCTTGTGCCGGGCATTAGTGCAAATCACGCGGATGACGCCCTTGCGCTTCACGATCTTGCAGTGCTCGCACATTTTTTTTACCGAAGCCCGAACTTTCATAGTTTGCTTTCGTTCAAAATCACCAGTCCGTGCGACAAATCGCCGGACGCCAGTTTTACCGTCACCGTCGCGCCCACTTTCACCCGTTCCACCAGCGGTGCCTGCCGGCGCGCCACGTGCCCGAGAAGCCGGTGACCGTTTGCGAGTTCGACCCGCAACAGACCGTGCGGCAGCGTTTCCACTACCGCGCCCTCAACGACGAAGGCAGATTCTCCGGGCATGTCAAAATTTCCGGCTCGGACTCAGTGATGAGCACTGTGTGCTCCATGTGCGCCGACGGCAACCCGTCCTGCGTCACCACTGTCCACTTATCACTCAAAATTTTTACCGCGGGCGAGCCGGCGTTTACCATCGGCTCGATGGCTATCGTCATGCCCGGCTTCAATTTCGCCGAATTCCTACCCGGCTCGACAAAGTTCGGCACTTGCGGCTCCTCGTGAACCGTGCGCCCAACTCCGTGACCGACAAATTCTCGAACCACGCTGAAGCCGTTTGCTTCAACATACGCCTGCACCGCCCGCGAAATATCCACGACACGGTTCCCGACCAACGCGCAGGAAATTCCTTCATACAATGCCTGCGTCGTCACATCAATCAGTTTTTGCGCCAACAGGTTGCATCCGCCCACTGCCACGGTCTTTGCTGTGTCGCCGATGTAGCCCTGATACCGCACCCCGACATCAAGGCTGATGATGTCGCCAAATTGTATGCGTCGCGGACCAGCGATACCATGCACCACCTCGTCATTCACCGAGATGCAAATGTTGCACGGATACTTCCGGTAGCCGAGAAACGCACTGTCTGCCCCGTAATGCCGGATTCGAGACGCCGCGAAGTCATCCACTTCTTTCGTCGTCACGCCGGGCCGGATAAACGCGCTGGTTTCATTTAGGACCACCGAAGCTATCGCCCCGGCAGCCCTCATGATGTCCAACTCACGTTCTGTCTTGTAAAGAATCATTGCCGCAACATGACTTCAATCCGCGCCATTATTTTTTCGAGAGACTGGCTGGCATCTACCACGGTCAGGTTTCCCTGAGCCCTGTAGTAAGCCACCAACGGCTCAGTCTCGCGCAAGTAAACCTGAAAGCGCCTGCGAACCAAGGCTTCACTGTCGTCGGCGCGCTGTGCCAACCCACCACCACACTCGTCGCAGCGTCCCACCGTCTTCGGCGGAACGAACGTCGCGTGATAGACATGTCCGCAAGCCACGCACGACCGCCGTCCTGTGATACGGCTCAAGACCAACTCCTCACTGCTTTCGCAGTAAATCACTTGCTCGATGGCCAACCCGCGCGTTCCGCTCCAAGCGTCAAATGCGCTCGCTTGGACCAATGTGCGGGGAAATCCATCGGAGAGGTAACCTTGTTCAGGCCTCGATTTTGCCAGTGTAGATTCGACCAGTGCCAGCACCAGTTCATCCGGCACCAACTCACCACGTTCAAGGAACAAACCAACTTGGCGGCCAACCGCCGAGTCTTTGGCCACTTCCTGCCGGAGCAGATGCCCCGTCGAGAAGTGCTCAAATCCGAATTCAGTTTTCAACCGGGCGGCGATGGTCCCTTTGCCAGACCCGGGTGGTCCAAGCAATATGACGCGCCGTCGCATCTCAAAACCGCCCGCGAAGCCGCGGCCCTTTGCCACCCTTCGCTCCGCTAAGAAAGCCGTCGTAGTGCCGCATAAGCAGGTGGGACTCCATCATGCGCATCGTGTCCAGCACGACACCCACGGTGATGAGAAGGCTGGTGCCCCCAAAAAACTGCGAGACGTAGTAGTTGATGCCGAACGAACGTGTCATGAACGTCGGAATGATGGCGATCACACAGAGAAAGATGGCTCCAGCCAGCGTGATGCGACTCATCGTGTGATGCAAATAATCACTCGTGGCCTGGCCCGGACGGATGCCGGGGATGTAGCCGCCATACTTCTTCAGGTCGTCGGCAATCTGCACCTCATTGAACTGCGTCGCGACCCAGAAATAGGAGAAGAACAAAATCATCGCGGCGAGGAAGGCCATGTGCGCCCATTGGTCTTCACGGAAATGCATGGACAAATCCACCAAGAACTTCACATCGAGGGACTGGCCGAGCATCCCCAGCAACTTCTCCGGGAACATCAGGATGGCCTGTGCGAAGATGATGGGCATGACGCCCGCATAGTTGACCTTCAGCGGCATGAACGAACTACCGCCTTGAACCATCTTCCGGCCCACGGTGCGCTGGGCGTATTGAACCGGTATTTTGCGTTGAGCCTGCGTCACGGCGATGACCCCGGCGATCACTGCGAGCAGCAGCAAAACGAGGGCGATGCCGTGGAAAAGATTGAACTTGGCCTGAATGCCCTCGGGAGTGACGAACATTTCCCAGAGCGCCTGCACTGTTTGCGGGACGCGGGCGAGAATGCCAACGGTGATGACAAGAGACACGCCGTTGCCAATGCCCCGTTCGCTGATTTGCTCACCGAGCCACATCATCAGCAACGTTCCGGTCGTCAGCAGAAGCGTTGTCTGCAGCCGGTAGCCCAAGCCGGGGTCTTGCACGAGTTGGCCTACAAACCCTTGAAAAATCTTTTCTGGATTCTCCCACGCGATGGCCATGACAAAACCCTGTCCTAGGCAGAGAATGACAGTGAGGTAGCGACCATACTGGATTATCTTCGCGCGACCACCCTCCTCGCGGACGAGCTTGCTCAACTGGGGAATGACTGCACTAAGGAGCTGGATGATGATCGTCGCGCTGATGTAGGGCATAATGCCCAGCGACCCTATCCCGCAGCGCTCCAACGCGCCGCCGGTGAACATCGAATACATCCCCAAAAGTCCTCCGCCGTCCTTTTTCGCGATCTCGTCGAAGAAGGCCTGCAAGGCCTGCCCGTCCAACCCCGGCAACGGCAGCATCGAGACGAGTCGGCAAATTGCTAGGACTATCAGGGTGAAGAAAATCCGCGACTTCAGCTCCGGAATCTTGAAGCAGTTGACGAACGTGTTGACGATGTTCTGAAACATGGAGCTCAGTCAGCAGTCGTCTTAGGCCGCCTTGGGAGTCGGCGCTTCGCACGTGCCGCCGAGAGCCTCGATCTGCTTGCGGGCACCCGCGCTGAAAGCACTCGCCACCACGGTCAGCTTCTTCGTGAGCTTGCCGTCACCGAGAATCTTGATACCGCCGCTAGATTTTCCGTTGGCGAGGCCGACCTCGCGGAGGTTTTTCTCCTCCACGCGCGCGCCGTCGTCGAAATCGTTCAGACTCTCAACATTGACGGGGATATAGGTCGTGGCGAAACGGGAGTTGTTGAATCCGCGTTTGGGAATGCGGCGGATGAGGGGCATCTGGCCACCTTCAAAGCCGTGGCGCATTGAGGAACCACTGCGCGCAGACTGGCCCTTGCCGCCGCGACCCGAGGTCTTGCCGTGGCCGCTGGACTCGCCCTGGCCGAGTCGTTTTTTCCGGTGCTTGGCCCCGGGACGGGGCTTCAAATCGTGGAGACGCATGGTGACGAAAAGTTAAGTGTTATCAGGCTGCTACGACTGCCTTGGGGCCGCCGAGATTGACGCCGCGGCGCTTGGCAACTTCCTCGCGGAGTCGGAGACTTTGCAACGCCGCGATGGTCGCTTTGGCAACGTTTGCCGCGTTCTTCGACCCGAGCGACTTGCTCAACACATCCTTGACACCGACGGTCTCAAGGACCGCGCGAACAGTCTTGCCTGCGATGAGACCTGTGCCCGGCGAGGCAGGACGGAGGAGCACTTTGGCCCCATCGAACGCGCAATAGGCATCGTGCGGAATCGTCACGCCGGAGAGCGAGACGGAAAGCATATTCTGCTTGGACGCTTCTCCGCCTTTTTTGATGGCCTCCGAGACTTCGGCTGCTTTCCCCAAGCCCAGACCGATGCGGCCCTTCCGGTCGCCGGTCACGACGAGTGCGCTGAAACTGAAGCGGCGTCCGCCCTTCACCACTTTCGCGGAGCGGTTGATAAACAGCACCTTCTCGCAGAACTCGCTATTCTGGTTCTGGTCGGCTTCGGGCCGACGACGCGGACCACCGCGACCAGGGCCACGGCCACGACCGCCGCCGCCGCCGCGATCACCGCGTTGCTCGCCACGTTGATCCCCGGCAGGGGCAGCGGCAGGCGTCGTCTCGGCGGGGGTTGGAGTATTTGTAATAGGTTCAGACACGGATCAAGTCTCCTGTTCGTCGGTTAAAATTTAAGACCACTCTCGCGGGCCGATTCAGCCAGTGCCTTCACCTTGCCATGGTAGCGCGCGCCTGCTCGATCGAATACCACTTCAGAAATCCCCTTGCCTATCGCAGCAGCAGCGGCTGCCTTGCCGACGATGACGGCGCTTTTCACGTTCGCGCGAACCGCCCCGCAATCAATCATGGCTTTAGCCCGGGTCGAGGCTGACGCGATAGTCACGCCCTTGCCGTCGTCAATGAACTGGACATAGATGTGCATGCCTGTGAAGCGGACGCTCATGCGTGGCCGCTCGGCAGTGCCTACTACTTTTTTGCGTATGCGCCAAGCGCGCAGTTGCCGGAGTTGGAGTTTCTTCTGGGTTTTCATTGCGTGCGGACCACGGTCTTGGCCGTAGTCTCAAATGATTATTGAACCGTCTTACCTTCCTTACGGATAATGTGTTCGCCCGCGTAGCGGACGCCCTTGCCCTTGTAAGGTTCCGGCGGGTAATAACCCCGAATCTCAGCGGCTGCTTGCCCGACCACCTGTTTGTCAGGCCCCTCAATTGTCAGCTTGGTATTTTCGTCCACGGTGATTTTGATCTGATCGGGGATATCGAAAAGAAGCGGGTGGGAGAAGCCGAGTGCGAGGTCCACCTGCTTGCCCTTCACGGCCGCCTTGAAGCCAACGCCGTGGATTTCAAGTTTCTTGACATAGCCTTCGCTGACCCCCTTTACCATGTTGCTGATAAGAGAGCGGGTCAGACCGTGCAGAGCCTTGGCCTGTGCGTCGTCGCCCTGACGGCTGACGACAATTTTGTCCTTCTCAATGGTCGCGGTGATGCGTCCCGGGATGGACTGCTGCAACTTGCCCTTCGGTCCCTCGATGAAGATACTTGTGCCCCTCACCTCGACCTTGACCTTGGCCGGGATGGAAACGGGCTGTTTGCCGATGCGTGACATAATCTTGAAAAGTTACCAGACGTAGCAGAGCAACTCGCCTCCCACATTCTGGCGGCGGGCCTCGTTGCCGGTCAGGATGCCGGCAGGCGTCGAAAGAATTGCGGTGCCCATTCCATTGCGAACTCGAGGAATCTCGTCCGAGGCGACGTATCGGCGAAGGCCTGGCGTGCTCACCCGCTTGAGACCGTCGATGACGCTCTTGCGCCCCTCATACTTGAGCTTGAGCTTGATTTTTTTTGTCGCAACCACTCCCTCGATGGCGACAGCTTCGATGTATCCCTCGCGTTTCAGAACATGGGCGATGCTCTCCTTCATTTTGGAGTGCGGAATTTCGACGGTCGGCAACTGTGCGTTGCCGGCGTTGCGGATACGGGTCAAAAGGTCAGCAATTGGGTCGCTCATATTTACCAGCTCGCTTTCGTGACACCCGGGATCATCCCCGACAAGGCCAACTCACGGAACGTCAGACGCGAAACGCCAAACTTACGAATGAAGCCGTGGCGACGTCCGGAGACAGCGCAGCGGTTCACAAGTCGGGTGGGCGAGGCATCGCGCGGAAGCTTCGCGAGGCCTGCGTAGTCTTTCCGAGCCTTCAATTCAGCCCGCTTGGCGGCGAATTTCTTCACCGTTGCTTGCTTGCGCTTGTTGCGTTCCAACCAGGAGGTCTTGGCCATAATCTGGGTTCTTTAATATTACTTCTCGGCGAAGGGCATACCCATCAACTTGAGCAGGTCGCGCGCCTCGTCGTTGGTTGGCGCCGAGGTGACGATGGTAATATCCATGCCCTGCTGGCGCTTAATCTTGTCCAAGTCAATCTCTGGAAAAATGGTCTGATCGGATACGCCGATGGAGTAGTTCCCGCGCCCGTCAAACTTTCGCGGACTGATGCCACGAAAGTCGCGGATTCGGGGAAGCGCGGTGGCTACGAGGCGGTCGAAAAACTCATACATCGCGTCGCGTCGCAACGTGACTGTGCATCCAACAGGCTGGTGCTGCCGCAGCTTGAAGTTGGCGATGCTTTTGCGGGATTTGGTGATTATCGGTTTGCGTCCCGCAATCGCAGTCAAATCCTTGGCGGCGTCGTCCACAGCACTCTTCTCGAGAGAGGCGCTCACGCCCATGTTGAGGACGATCTTCTCCATCCGCGGCACCTGATGGATGTTTTTGTATTTGCGCTTCTCGATGAGCGCAGGCCGCACTTCCTCGATGTATTTCTTATAAAGTCGGGATTCCATACGGGTCAGGCTTTGGCTGGCTCAACTGCGGTGCCGCGCTTGGCGGCGCGGGCATCGAACTTGGCGGCGAGCATCACGTTGGAGACGTGAATGGGGCCTTCGCGTTCGAGGATCGCTCCGTTGGGGTGCTGTTGGTTCTTCTTGACGTGTTTCTTCTGGATGTTTACGCCCTCGACATACAGGGTTTCCTTCTTGGTCACGACGGATATGATTTTTCCGCGCTTCCCCTTGTCCTTGCCGGTGATGACGACCACTACGTCGTCGCGTTTCACATGAAGTTTGCTGGACATAACTAGATGACCTCCGGGGCGAGCGAAATGATTTTCATAAACTTCAGGTCGCGCAACTCGCGGGCAACGGGACCGAAGATGCGCGTCCCCTTCGGGTTGCGGTCGGCGTCGATAATGACGATGGCGTTGCGGTCGAAGCGCAAATAGGAGCCGTCAGCGCGGCGGATGCTCTGCCGAGTGCGGACGACGACGGCGTCGCAAACCTCACCCTTTTTTACGGTGCCGTCGGGGGCGGCCTCTTTGATGTGGCACTTGATGACCTCACCCACACCAGCGTAAGTCTGATTGCGGCCTTGGACGCCGATCATCGCCGCGCGTTTGGCGCCGGTGTTGTCAGCCACGTCAAGGATGGAACGAAGTTGCAGCATGATCGGTAGCGGTTTAAGCGTTTACCTGCGCCTGTTCCTGGGCGCGCTCTACGATTTCAACCAAGCGCCAGCGCTTGGTCTTGGACAAGGGACGGGTCTCTTCGATGCGCACGACATCACCAACCTTGGCCTCAGATTTCTCGTCGTGTGCGTAAAATTTCTTAAAGCTGGTCACCACCTTTTTGAATTGAGGGTGCGGGAAGCGGCGCTTCACGCTGACGACAATCGTCTTCTGCATCTTGCTGGAGACGACCTCGCCAGTGCGTTCCTTGCGCTGATTGCGGGTAATAGTGTTCGCGGTCTCGGACATAGCTTAGGCGGCTTTGGGTTGCGCGGACTGCTGGAGGAGTTGCGTGATGCGCGTCTCGACGCGTGCAATGTCCTTGCGGAGGATGCGGATTCGAGACGGCTTCTCCAGCTGGGCTGTCGCCTTTTGCAGGCGCAGATTGAACAGCTCCAACCGCAAGTCGCGGCTCTGGGCAGCCAACTCGGCCACCGTCTTATCTTTCAGTTCTTCAAATTTCATGTTCAGGCGTGCGCATGACGCGCAATAAACTTCGTCTTGATTGGCATCTTGGTTGCCGCTAGGCGCATCGCCTCGCGGGCCATAACCTCGGGGATGCCATCCACTTCAAACAGCACGTTTGCGGGCCGGATCACTGCCACCCAACCCTCGACGCCGCCCTTACCTGTGCCCATTCGGACTTCCAAGGGCTTTTTCGTGAAGGACTTGTCTGGAAAAACTCGGATCCACATCTTGCCGCGACGCTTCATGTGGCGGGAAATCGCCACGCGGCAGGCTTCGATAACCTTGTTGTCGAGCCAGCAGCGCTCCAGCGCCATCAGGCCATATTCGCCAAATGCAACGGTGTTGCCGCGCGTGGCAAGGCCACGGCGTGCACCACGGTGCATTTTACGATACTTCACTCTTGCGGGCATCATCGCCATATCGAGTCCTAAGTCTGAAAGTTAATTGCCGTTGACCGGGGCTGAGACGGGAGCCATCGGCTTGATGTCCTTGTCCTTGGCCTCTTCCTTGCAGATCCAGCATTTAACGCCGATCTTACCTTGGAGCGTTTTCGCCTCTGCAAAACCGTAGTCGATGTTTGCGCGCAAGGTGTGCAGCGGCACACTGCCTTCGAGATACTTCTCCACCCGAGCGATCTCCGAGCCGCCGAGCCGTCCGGCACACCGGACGCGAATGCCCTGCACGCCCTGCATCTGCATGGTTGTCTGGACAGCCTTCTTCATCGCACGCCGGAAGGAGACGCGGCGCTCAAGCTGCTGCGCGATATTCTCCGCCACGAGCTGGGCATCGGACTCCGGGGACTTCACCTCGATGATGTCCACGTAAACTTCCTTGCCGGTCATCTTGCTCAAGTCTTCCTTGAGTTTGTCAATCTCCGCGCCCTTGCGGCCAATTACAACACCCGGCCGTGCCGTGTAGATCGTGACACGGCAACGGTTCGCAGCGCGCTCGATACCGATGCGCGGGACAGATGCGGATTCGAGCTTCTTCTTGAGAATCGAGCGAATCTTGTAGTCCTCGATGAGGAGCGTGGCGAAGCCCTTCTTGTCGGAATACCACTTCGAGCGCCAGTCTTTGTTGACGGCGACGCGAAGACCGACGGGATTGGATTTTTGGCCCATACGATTACTGGTCGGAAAGGATGATTTTGATGTGGCTGTTCCGCTTGATAATGGGACCGGCGGAACCACGTGCCTTCGGGGTGAAGCGCTTCAGACGCGACGCGGTCAGCGCCAGCGCCTCCTTGACTATGAGGTTCTCGGCTTTCAGACCGTTGTTGTTCTCGGCGTTCGCGATGGCGGAATCGAGCGTCTTGGCGACGGCCCGCGCGGACTTTCGCGGGATGACAGCCAAAACGTGCTTCGCCTTCAGCGCGGGCAAGCCCTGGATTTGGCGCACGACTTCGCGCACCTTTTGGGGGGACATCCGGAAATTCTTAAGAAATGCTTGAACTTGCATACTACTTGGCCTCCGCCTTGGCGGTGTGAGCGCCGTGCTTCTTGAAAATGCGGGTCAAAGAGAATTCACCCAGTTTGTGGCCGACCATGTTCTCTGTGACGAACACCGGCAAAAACTGCTTCCCATTATGGACATTGAACGTCAACCCGATGAAGTCCGGGGTGATGGTCGAGCGGCGCGACCAAGTCTTGATCGGCGTCTTCAAGTTCACAGCCTTGGCCTTCACGATCTTGTCCAGAAGACTCGCCTCGACAAAGGCACCTTTTTTGATTGAGCGTCCCATAGTCTCTTACTGTTGCTTCATTGGGCGTCCATCGCGGCGAACCACGATGAACCGGTTGGAATCCTTCGTTTTGATTCGGGTGCGTTTTCCCTTCGCAACCAAACCCCACGGCGAGGTGAGTTGCTGCCATCCGCCGCCACCTTTCGACTTGCCTTGGCCGCCGCCGTTGGGATGGTCCACCGGGTTGCGGGCTACACCGCGGCTGATCGGCCGAATGCCCCGATGCCGACTGCGCCCGGCTTTTCCGAGCACGACTTTTTCATGCTCGGTGTTACCGACTTGGCCAATCGTGGCGTAGCATTCCTCGTTCACCTTGCGAATCTCTCCCGAAGGCAGGCGTATCTGCGCATACCCATCACCCACTGACATCAACGTGGCCGCAGAGCCGGCGGAACGGACCATCTGGGCACCTTGGCCAGGCATGATCTCAATCGCGTGAATGGGAAGGCCAACAGGCACCGACTTAAGTTGCACAGAGTTACCAAGATCGGGAGGGGCGGTTGGTCCGGAAACCACCTTTGCCCCGACCTTCAATCCGACAGGCGCGACGATGTAACGCTTTTCGCCATCCTGATAAGTGAGTAGCGCCAAGCGCGCCGTGCGGATGGGGTCGTATTCAATGGCTGACACCTCAGCCTGAACGCCGTGCTTGTTCCGCTTAAAATCCACCAGACGGATCTTCTGCTTATGACCACCGCCAATGCCGCGTGCGGTGACGCGACCGTGCGTATTGCGCCCACCCGTCTTCTTGCGAATGACGACGAGGCTTTTCTCGGGCTTCTTCTTCGTGATATCGCTGTAGTCCGAGATCGTAATGTATCTCGTTGACGGCGTCAGCGGGCGGAAAGTCTTAACGGGCATGGCTGGAAATTAGGTGAGGTTGATTTTTTCGCCCTTTTTCAAGGAGACGATGGCCTTCTTCCAGTTCACGTCACGACCAGCGTGCTTCGTGCTCTTGCGGCGGGCCTTGCCCCGGACGTTTAAAGTGTTCACCCCGGCGACCTTGACCTTGAAGAGTTCTTCCATGGCCTTGCGAATCTCGATCTTGTTCGCGCGACGGTCGGCCACAACGGTGTATTGGTTGAAGCGCTCGGACTGCATGGCGCCCTTCTCGCTGATGCGCACTGTCTTGATGATGTCGAAGGAATTCATGGCAGTTACTTGTTGGAGAGCCGGAGTGCGACCTTCTCCAAGGCAGACTTGGTGAAGACGAGCTTGTCGCAGAGAAGCGCGTCATACGTGTTGAGCTTCTCACCAGAGGTAAGTTCAACGTTCGGAACGTTGCGCGAGGCGCGGGTCAAATTCTTGTCCTCACTGGAAATCAGAAGGACAGTCCGGCCGCTCAATTTGAGCGTTCCAAGCACTCCGAGAAATTCCTTGGTCTTGTGGGTGGCGAGCTTGAAGTCGTCCACAACCACCACGTCACCCGCCTTGAGCCGTTCACTGAGCGCCTTGCGCAGCGCGAGCGAGCGGACCTTCTTGTTGATCTTCTTAGTGAAATCACGGGGGCGCGGACCGAACACCACACCACCGCCGGGCCACAACGGGGATTGGGTGGAACCGGCGCGTGCGCGACCCGTGCCCTTTTGCCGCCACGGCTTCTTGTTCGTTCCCGAGACTTCGCCGACTGTCTTTGTGCAAGCCGTGCCGCTACGCTGTGCAGCGTTGTAGGCAACGACAGCGTCATGAACTGCCTGCGTGCCCCGGCCATTTTCAATCAACTCAAAGCCGACCTCGACCTCGCCCTGATTGTTGCCTTTGTTGTCCAGAATGGGAAGTTTCATGTCTCAGTCCTACTTCTTCTTGGCAGCGGCTTCTTTCTTGACCTTCGCGAGAGCCTCAGCCTGCGCCTTGGCAGCCTTCGCAGCTTCCTCGCGATCCTTGCGAGCCTGCACGATCGGATACTTCTTCGCCTCGCGAATCACGACGTAGTCGCCTTCGGAGCCTGGGATTGAACCCTTGATAAGCAACAAATTGTCATCCTTGCGCACTTGGATGACTTCCAAGTTCTGCGTCGTGCGGCGCTGCTGGCCCAAATGGCCGGGCATCTTCATGCCGCGCATGACGGTGCCTGGAAACAGACGCTGACCGATCGCACCCGAACGGCGCTTCCAGCCTTTACAGCCGTGGGTAGCATCACCGCCGGCGAACGACCAGCGCGCAACAACACCTTCGAAGCCTCGACCCTTTGTCGTGCCGATGGCATCCACAAAATCTCCAACAGCGAAAATATCAGGCCCAACGATGTCACCAGGCTTGACCGCCAGTGTGAAGTCGCGGAATTCCTTGATACGCTTGACCGGCGCGCCCTTGTGCTTGGTGATGTGCCCCAAGACGGCCTTCGTCAGGCGCTGCGGCTTCTGGTCGTCGAACCCAAGTTGGACGGAGTTGTATCCGTCCCGGCCATCCTTGACCTTGACCTGCATCACACGGTTGGGACCCGCGAGCACAACCGTCACTGCGATGGCGTTACCGCTCGCGTCATACACACGCGTGTGGCCAAGTTTTTTTCCGAGCAAGCCAATCATAACAGGTTAAATCTTGATGGTGATGTCAACGCCGGCCGGGAGGTTGAGTTTCTTCAACTCATCCACGGTCTTGGCGGTGGGGTCGAGAATATCCAGCAGGCGCTTGTGCGTGCGCTGCTCGAATGTCTCCTGTGATTTCTTGTCGGAGTGGGGGGAGCGGAGCACCGTGAGGCGCTCGATCCGTGTGGGAAGGGGGATGGGGCCAGCGACACGGGCGCCGCTGCGCTTGACCGTCTCCACGATGTCGTGGGCTGACTGGTCTATGACCCGGTGGTCGTAAGCCTTAAGTCGAATGCGAATGCGTTGTCCAGCCATACAAAGAACAAATGTAAGAGACCTATGCGCGCTCCACGGCTGCGCCCTCGCGTGCCCTTTCCGACTCGGCGAGTCGGCCCAGCACGCTCTTCATTTCACGAATTGTTTGACTGATCGTCACTGTGTTTTCGTTTTACCCTCGCCGTGTTCACCCGACGAAAGGGCGGGCAAAATAGCAGTCCGCGTTTTCAGTGCAACATCTTTTCAAATCTTTTTTCATCGAGAAGGATTTTTGCCGACGCTTTCTCGCTTGCACAAG
>CAMBZO010000003.1 GCA_945872195.1 Akkermansia muciniphila
GCCAAAAGCTTGCTGCGGACTTGGGTGTCCGCGCTCCCTTACCTCGGCCCACCTAGCTTGCGCCGATGCTTCCACAGCTCGCCTGGCTTGAAGATGCCCTCCGGCGTGATGATGCCGGTGATGAGCTCCGGCGGCGTGACATCGAAGCCGGGATTGCGCGCCCCGCTCGTCGGATTCGCCACCCGCACGTAAGCGCGCTCCCCCGACCTTGGACCTTGGACCTTGGACCCTGAAGCTTGGACCATTCCCCACGCCCCGAGCACCTCGCTCTCGCTGCGCTCCTCGATGGGAATGTCCCGCCCCGACTTCATCTCCCAGTCAATCGTCGAGCGCGGGATGGCGACGTAGAAGGGGATGCCGTGGCGCTTCGCCAGCACGGCCTTGGTGTAGGTGCCAATCTTGTTCGCCACCTCGCCGGTGCGGCCCAGCGTGCGGTCGCTGCCCACGATGACGAGGTCAATCTCGCCGCGCCACATGAGGAAGCCGGCGGCGTTGTCGGCGATGATTTGGTGCGACACGCCCTGCTGCGCCAGCTCCCACGCGGTGAGCGTCGCGCCCTGCGAGCGCGGGCGCGTCTCGTCGCAGAAGACGTGGAACTGGCGGCCCGCCCCGTGCGCGACATACATCGGCGCGGTGGCGCTGCCGATGTCCACGAAGGCCAGCCAGCCGGCGTTGCAATGCGTGAGCACGCGCATGCCGTCGCGTATCAACTTCGCGCCGTGCTGGCCGATGGCTTCGCAATGCGCCACATCCTCGTCAGCGAAGTGCTCGGCGGCGGCGAGGGCGAGGGCTTGCTGCTCGGCGACGGTCGTGCCGGCGGACATGGCGCGACGCACATCCAGCATCGCGTTGACGGGGTCAACGGCGGTGGGCCGGGCGTCCTTGAGCACGGTGAAGACGGCTTCGACGTGCGCCTCAAACTGCGCCAAGTCTTTCCCGCGAAACGCCCGCGCGCCCTGCGCCAGCCCGTAAGCCGCCGTCGCGCCGATGGCGCCCGCGCCGCGCACCACCATGTCGCGGATGGCGGCGGCGGTGTCCCGGAAGTCGCGCGTGCCGACGACCTTGAACTCGTGCGGCAGCAGGCGTTGCTCGATGAGCCGGACTTGGTTCTTGGCCGCGTCGAAGCAGACGGTGCGATAGTGGCGCGTGCGCCCACGGACGGTCACGTTCATGCGCGGAGTGTGCGGAGCGGGCGGGGATGGGGAAAGGATTTTGGTTCCGTTGGAGTGCGGTGTCACCATCTACGCAAGGCTGAGTTCGGCTTTCGATGAGCCGCTTGGGCTGACACTGCAGGCGCTGGCTAACCCGTCGTTCACAAGCCTTCCGGCGGAACTCCAAGCGTGGAAAATTCATTTCCCTTTCCCGTGTGCTTACCTACTGTGCCCGCTCGTTCGCGCGCCCCGCCGCGCTCAACCTGAATCGGAACTGAAATATGCCACTGACACACACGACCAACTTGTTCGCCAAGGCTCTGAAGGGTAAATATGCCCTCGGCGCATTCAATGTGAACAACATGGAGTTCATCCAAGCCATCGTCGAGGCCGCCGAAGAGGAGAAGGCTCCGTTGATGCTCCAAATCTCCAAGGGCGCGCGCGATTACGCCCACCCGGTCTATCTCAAGAAGCTCATCGAGGCCGCTGTCAGCCTCTCGAACATCCCCATCGCGGTCCATCTCGACCACGGCGACAGCTTCGAGCTGTGCAAGCAGTGCATTGATGAGGGCTTCACCAGCGTGATGATTGACGCCTCGCACGATCCGTTCGAGAAAAACGTCGAGGTCTGCCGCAAGGTCGTGGAATACGCCCACAAGCACAATTGTGTGGTCGAGGGCGAACTCGGGATGCTCGTCGGCGCACAGCACGACGACGGCGAGGAAGGCGGGGAATACTCCAAAGGCGGCTGCTACACGCACCCCGAGGAAGCCGTTGAGTTCGTGAAGCAATCAGGCGTGGACTCCCTGGCTGTCGCCATCGGCAACAGCCACGGCGCCTACAAGTTCAAGGGCGAGCAACACCTCGATCTCGAACGGCTCAAGGCCATCAAGCAGGCCCTCATGGACGCCGGTCTGGGCGACTACCCGCTCGTGCTCCACGGTGCCAGCTCGGTGCCGAAGGAACTCGCACAGAAGATCAACCAGTTCGGCGGCGGCATGGGTGAGGACACCGCCGGCGTGCCGGAGGCCGATATCGAGGTCGCGCGACGCACTGGTTGCACCAAGGTCAACATCGACACCGACCTGCGACTGGCGATGACGGCGGCAATCCGGGAAGTGCTCTGGACCAAGCCGAAGGAATTCGATCCCCGCAAATATCTCGGTCCCGCCCGGAAAGCCGTGAAGGAACTCGTTCGCCACAAGATGCGCAACGTGCTCTGCTGCTCCGGTCACGCCTTCGACTGAATCGGAAGACACCTCTTGAAATGCGAAAGCGCCGCCGGACAAGTCCAGCGGCGCTTTTCTTTACCCCAATCTCTCAGGGCAAAATAAAACCGGGGCCAGCAGCCTGAGGAAGGCCGTCTAGCCCCGGGGAGTTTTCAGAAATAGCACGCAGTAGGCTTATGTGGTGATCCGTTCGGAGCCGTGCCAACCCCGACCGAAATTTGTTTGGCTTAAAAAGAACTTGCAGCGTTCTTGCCAGAAATCGTTGCTGTCTACGACACCACAGAACCATCTTCCCGTCCGTGTGTCAACGTCCTTAAAAAAGTATTATCGGCCCTGTTCATCAATATAAGGTAGTGGGTCTGCTGCTAATCTCCGAACAAGTTCTTCATCTGCTCGCGTGCTGCCGACTCGCGTGTGCCGTCGGCCTTCGGCGGCGTGAACTTCCTCTTTGCGAACTCGAAATACTCGCAGAAGTTGCCGACGTGTTTTTCCATCTCCGGGTCCGCCCGACGGTCACGGCACTGGTGCGCGGCGTTTCGGTCGTAGCTCGTGCAATTCAGACATACGCGCAAGTCGGCGCGGCACTGCGGGCATGACTCGCCCCGGCCAGGGCTCACGGAGAACGTCCATTCGCAGCCGCATTTCCAGCAGTGTCGCGTCATGCGCGAAAAGTAGGTTCAAAGTTCAAAGTTCAAAGTTCAAAGTTGCCAGCCCATCTGACTTTGAGCCTTGAACTTTCAACCCCGAACTCAAAACCTCCGCCCCATGTCCGCCTACGTGCAGTTGCTCGACGCCGCCATCCAAGACTTGGAGGACCGCAAGGCCGGCGGTGAGCGTTTCGTGGTCGTCACGCCCGACGCGCTAAATGCCCTCGCAGCGCCAGCGCCTCGTGGCCGCCAACCCAATCCAGTTGCTGCGCCCATTCGCCCGGTAACTCCACTCGCTGTGCCGCCCGTCCGGCCTTCTGCTGCCCGCGCCCCGACCGCCGAGAAATCCGCCGCGTTCGCTGAACTCCGCGCGCGCGTCCTAGCTTGTGTGAAGTGTCCGCAACTCGTCGCCACGCGCCAGTCCGTCGTCTTCGGCGTGGGCGACCTCAACGCACAGCTCATGTTCGTGGGCGAGGCTCCGGGCGCGGACGAAGACCGGCTGGGTGAACCCTTCGTCGGTGCGGCGGGGCAACTCCTCACCAAGATCATCAACGCGATGGGCCAGACGCGGGAGACCGTCTTCATCGCCAATGTCCTCAAGTGCCGGCCCAACCAGCCGCCCGGCGAGCTGGACAACCGCAAGCCGCGTCCCGACGAGCTGGCCACCTGTCTGCCGTATTTGCGGGAGCAGATTCAACTCATTCAACCACGCGTGATCGTCGCGCTTGGCGGGACGGCCGTGGAAGGACTCTTCAGCATGAGCGAGGCTGGCATCACACGACGGCGCGGACACTGGATGGATTTTCTCGGCATCCCCGTCATGCCCACCTTCCACCCCAGCTATCTCCTCCATGCCGATACTCATGCCGACAAAGGCCTCGCCCTCAAACGCCAAGTTTGGGAGGACATGCTGCAAGTGATGGAGCGGCTCGCCCTGCCCATCAACGAGAAGCAACGCGGCTATTTTAAGTAGCCGCGAACCGCGCTGCTGCCGGGGAGGAACTACCGGACTTCTGCACGCCGCGGCCCACGTTCGCCGCGAGGTGCGAGCCGATTTTGAAAAGTGTTTCCTCCGCACCTCCCGCCCCGATGGCAGTGGCAACTTCCCCGACCGTGAAGGACTTACCGGGGTTCGCATTCAGGTGTGCGACGAGTCTGGCTTGGAGTGAAAGCACGGTGCCCGCCGCCTTCTTGCCCGCCTCCACGCCGGGCTGGTGGTAGGCGTTGATGTTCACCAGCGACGCGTAGAAACCCACGGCCCGCTCGAACAGCGCGATGAGCACGCCGATGGTGAACGGAGCGACTTCCTTCACCGTGATCGTGACGGACTCGCGGCCCTTCTCGTGCAGCGCCGCGCGCGTGCCCAGGAGGAAGCCGGTGAGGAAATCGCCGCTGGTCGTCTGCGGCTCGACCTCGATGCTGTCGCCCGCGCGGTCGTTGAGCACCTCGATGAAGGTGACGAAGAAGTTCAGCACACCCTCGCGGAGCTGCTGCACGTAGGCGTGCTGATCGGTCGAGCCTTTGTTGCCATACACGGCGAGGCCTTGGTTCACCACCTTGCCGTCGAGGTCCAGCTCCTTGCCGAGCGATTCCATCAGGAGCTGCTGGAGATATTTTGAAAAGAGTTCGAGCCGGTCTTTGTAAGGCAACACGACCATGTCCTTCGTGCCGCGCCCGTTGCCGGAGTGGAACCACATCAAGGCGAGCTGCGCCGCAGGGTTCCTCGCCACGTCCGGGATTCGCGTCAAGTCATCGCAAGCCTTCGCGCCCGCGAGCATCTCGCGGATGGCCAGGCCCTGTAACGCGGCGGGGAGTAAGCCCACCACCGACAACTCACTCGTGCGCCCACCGATCCAGTCCCACATCGGGAAGCGCCGCAGCCAGCCGTGCTGGATGGCGTATTTATCCAGCTCGCTGCCCACGCCGGTGACGGCGGCGGCGTGAGCCTCGAAGCGCAGCCCGGCGCGCTCGTAAGCCGCCTTCGCCTCCAGCAACCCATTGCGCGTCTCCTTCGTGCCGCCTGACTTCGAGATCACCACCACGAGCGTGCGGTCCAAATCCCCGCCGATGGCCGCGAGCACCTTGTCCATCCCGTCCGGGTCCGTGTTGTCGAAGAAGTGAACGGTGAGCTTGTCATCCGCCGGCTGGCCGAGCGCGTGCGCGACGAACTGCGGCCCGAGTGCCGAGCCGCCGATGCCCACGACGAGCAGGCGCTTGAAGGGCCCGCCCGTGCCACGCACCGCCGAGCCGTCGTGGACTTCCGCCGCGAACTTCTCCACCCCCGCGAGCGTGTCCTCGATCTCCCTCGCGAGTTCCGGCGTCGGCGCGAGCGCGGCGTGGCGCAGCCAGTAGTGGCCGACCATCCGTTTCTCGTCGGGGTTCGCGATGGCCCCGCGCTCCAGTTCGGCCATTGCGGCGAAGGCCTGCGTCATGCGCGGCTGCATCGTCGCGAGGAAGTCATCTCCGAAGTTCATCCGGCTCAAGTCCAGCGCGAGGCCGAGGGTGGGGAACTCCGTGTAATGCTTCTGAAACCGCTGCCAAAGCTGATCAGGGGAGGCGCTCATAGTCCCGCGACTTTAATCCGGCACCCGCGCTGTTTGCAGCAAGAAACCGGCTGGCCAACGCCGGCAACCTCGTCTTGGTCTCGCGCGACATCACCGAGCGCGACCGCGCCGAGAAGGAAAACTTCCGCCTCGCCATCCAACTCCAGCGCACGGGCGACTCTGGCAACCTCGGACTGATGGCCGCCACCATCGCCAACGAGCTTGGCCCTCTGCTCGATGCCGTCCGCGACAAGGTGCGTTTCGCCGCTGACGCCGCGCGGCGATTGCAGCCGCTGCTCCGCGCCTCGAAGGAGATGCTCGCCGCGGCAACCTCCAACAAGCTCACTCCTGAACTGCTCGCCCGGGCCACCGCCGCCGATCGCGCGACCGATGTGGACTACCTCGCCGCCGAAGTGCCGAATGCACTCGCCGAGTGCCACGCGAAGATCGAGCGCGTTCGTCGTGCCGGAACGCGTGAGCGAGACCTTCTCGTAATACATGCCGCCGCGCAGATACAGCGTGTCGCCGGGCTGCAACTGCCGTGTCGCGTGCGCGAGTGACTTCCATGGCGCGGCCGGCGAGCCGGCTCCCGTGTCATTGCCGGGCACGGCGTCCACGAAGAGCTTCGGCCCGACGGCGAGCGGTGCCTTCACCGACGGCGGCAATGGCCGCATCGGCGGGTGGGAGCGGTAGGTTTGGGCGAAGGAGAGGTTGCCGCTGGCACCAAGACAAAGCACTGCGAGCAGCGAGAGAAACGGCGCGGAGTTCATCCTCACTTGCTACCAGCTTCCGTGAGCCATTCCAAGTTGAAGCGCGCGAGGCGGAGGGTTTCGTAGGCGCGCTGCTCGCCGCCTTCGTAGAGACAGAGGAGGGTGCCGTCAGGCAGGCGCGCGAGGCTGGAGTAGGCGGACGGGCCTTTGTGCAGGCGCTTGGCGATGGGCCACGTCTTGCCGTCGTCGGGGCTGCTGCGGACGGTCAGGTGGACGCGCGCGCCGCTGGGCTTGCCGTCCTTCGGCTCGGGCGGGAAGGGATTACTGAAGAGCAGGCGCTTCTCGTCGTAGCGCAGCGAACTGGCCTGGCATTTAGGACAAGGAAGTTGCTTCTCGTGCATGATGGGGGTCCACGTCGCACCGCCGTCCGTGCTAGTGGCGGTGCCGCGCAGGCCCTGCCACTCGCCTTGCATCCGTGTGTTGACGAGCAGCGAGCCGTCCGCGCGCTCGATGACTTGGCACTCGTTGCCGCCGGTCTGGATGGGCGCGCTGATTTGCCACGTCGCGCCGCCGTCGTCGCTGAACATCATGTGCGAGTTCCACTCGGGCTGCTTGCTCGCGAGGGCGCGCTTGTGGTCGCTGGGGATGACGAGCCGGCCCTTGTGCGCGCCGCGCGTGAGCTGGATGCCGATGCCCGGCCCGGTGGCGACCCAGTCCCAGTCCGGCTTCATCGTGGTGGCGCTGATGTTGCGCGGCTTGGACCAGGTCTTGCCGTCGTCCGTGCTGGACGTGATGAACACGGCTTTGTTGTCGCGGTTGAACGGCAACCAGATGGTGCCGGTCTTCGCGTCCACGACGGGACATGGGTTGCCGATGGTGATTTTCGCCTCGCCGCCTTCCTCGTGGACGATGCTGTGAGGCGACCAAGTGCGCCCGCCGTCGGTGCTGCGCTTCGCGATAAGGTCCACATCGCCGTGGTCTCCGGAGCCGGTCTTGCGCCCCTCGCAGAACGCGAGCACGGAACCCTTCGCGGTCACGAGCAGCGCGGGGATGCGGTAGGTGTGATAACCCTCCTGGCCGGCGGTCCAAAGGGCGGATTGCTCAAGCGAGGCAGGCGCGGCGAGAAGACTGGTGGCCAACAGCAGCAGGGAAATAAGCCGGATTGCGGCGGATGCTGTCGGCGGCTGATGGACGCGTTGGGCGGCCCCGGCAAGTCGCCGGCACGGGACGAAGGCTGGCCGCAGGTTGACGTTCATTTCTTCCCCTTGCCCACGCCGGACAGCGAGTCCTTGCCGTCGGTGAGCCATTCGAGGTTGAAGCGGGCGACGGTCAGCGAGCCGGTGCGGTAGATGTCCTTTCCGTCTGTGCTGCCGCGCTCGTAGAAGAGAAGGATCGTCCCGTCGTTCGCCACGGTGAGGTCGCTGTAGCCGCTGAAGCCCGGTTCGACAGTCTTACTCACCGGCCACGTCGCGGACTCGTCGTAGCTGAGTTTCACGGAGATGTTTTTGCGGTCGCGGTTCTTGCCGGGAGCGGCCTTGCCGTCGGCGCGGTCGAGCGTGTGCGGGTTCGAGAAGAGGACGCGGTTCTTGTCCGAGGCGGGCACTTCGCTGAGGCGAACCATGCTGGCCATGCAGATGGGTTCGAGCAGTTGCTCGTGGAACTGCGGGCGGCTCCAGCCTGTCGCGCCGTCCCGGCTGGTGGTGAGCAGGCGGCGGTTCGCCTTCGACTCGCTCCTCATGTTCAACAGCACGCGGCCGTCGGCTAGTTGCACAGCGCAGGTTTCATTCGGGATGCTCCACTCGCCTTCGTTCGGGCCGGCAATCTCGCCGCGCGTCCAGGTGCGCCCGAGGTCATCGCTGTAGATGACCGAGGTGACGGAGGGCCGGTGGGCATGCCCGCCGGTGCCGGTGGAAATCCACACGGGCACGACGAGCCGTCCGGTCTTGAGCTGGAGGCCGTGGCCGGGGCCGGTGGCGAGGACTTTCCAGTCGTATTCGGGCCGGAATTTTTCGAACGCTGCCGTGATCTCGATTGGCTTGCTGAAGGTGAGGCCGTCGTCATCGGTGCGCAGGTAGAAGCAGCGGGCGTATTCGAGGCAGAAGAGGAAGTGAACCGCGCCGTTCGCGTCGGGGATGGCGACGGGGTTGTTGTAGGTGACTTCACCGGTGGTCGCCAGTTTCTGGGCGAGGGCGACGGAGTTCTTCGCCTTCGGTCCCGGCACGTGGGCGATGTTCGTGCGCGCGCCCCACGTCTTGCCTCCGTCCGTCGAGCGGCGCAGGAGGATATCAATCGTGCCCCAGTCGCCCTTGTCGCTCTTCCGCGCCTCGCAATAGGCCAGCACTGTGCCGCGCCGCGTGGTGACGAGACCAGGGATGCGGTAGAGCGTGTAGCCCTCCTTGCCCGCGTCGAAGACATCCACCTTTTCAAGGAACGGTTCGGCGGCCTGGGTTGCGCTGGCGAGCGCAAGCAGGAGGGCGGCGGCGAGGATGAGAAGTGACTTCATGGTGAGTTTGGCGAACCGGTTTCAGACGACGAAGGCAGCGTGCGGGTTCAATTGAGAAAGACAACAGCCTCGTTGCTGTTATCTGCGGACTTAGCTACAAACTATTTCTACCAACGCCATGAAGCACGCCATTCACCACCTGCTCGTTTCGCTTTTCATCATCGTCCCGCTGTCGGCGGCTGAGTTGGCCGGCTACCACACGGTGGCCACGGCGATCACAACGACGATCTCCAAAACCAACGCCACCGCTGGTCAGTCGGGCTTTCTTGGCATCCACGTCTCGCCGGACCCGAAGGGCAAGCTCATCGTCGGCGACGTGGCAGAGGGTTCGCCCGCATCGAAGGCCGGAGTGCTCGTCGGCGATGTCTTGATGAAGCTCGATCAGCAAGCCCTCTCCTCTGCCGACGCGCTGCGCGACGCGCTCCAGCGCAAGGCTCCGGGCGACTTCGCAAAACTCACTGTCCAGCGCGGGCGCAAGTCACTCGACCTCCTCGCGACGCTTGCCGCCACCAGCCGCCCGCGGAAGGTCGGCGCGCAGCGCGCGGTCATCGGCATCCGCACGGGTGAAGTCACGGACGAAGGCGCCCCGGTGTCCTCCGTCACGAGCGGAATGCCCGCAGACAAGGCGGGGCTGAAGTCCGGCGATGTGATTGTGAAAGTCGCCGGGGCCACGGTCGCCGCCGGCCAGACCGTGAGCGAGTTGCTGGCGGACAGGTCACCCGGCGAGGCTGTCACTGTCGTGTTCCGCCGAAATGGGGAGCAGCAGGAATTGCAAATCACGCTCGCCGCCGACACGACTTCCACCACCGGCGAGGATCCGCGCGTGATGTGGAAAAAGCCGGGGTATAAACTGGCCATCATCGGCGTGGAGTTCCCCGACACGCGGCACAACCCCGCCGTGAGCATGGGCGCGTGGGAGCAGGCCATGTTCAGCAAAGGCACCTACACCAAGACCAACGCCACGGGACAGACGGTGTATGGCAGCATGCGCGACTACTACGACGAGCAATCCTGCGGCAAGTTCCACCTCGACGGCCGGGCCTTTGACTGGCTGGAGTTGGGCAAGAAGCGCGGTGACTACTCACAGGCCGCGAGCACGACGGCGAAAACAGCCTTCCTCACCGAGGCGCTCGATGCGCTGCTCAAGCGCGACGGCGCGGATGCGCTGAAGGACTTCGATGGTATCGCGTTGATCTACGCGGGCGACCGCTACCCGAACGTGAATCGAGGCAGCCTCTACTGGCCGCATCGCGGCAGCGTCACGCACAAGGGGAAACGCTGGCCCTACTTCATCTGCGCCGAGGGCGGGCGGCGCATGGGAAACATCAGCGTCTATTGCCACGAGTTCGGCCACATGCTCGGCATCCCCGACCTCTACGCGCGCCCGGAGAATCCGGGCTCCGAGGGCTTGGGCAACTGGTGCGCGATGTCGAACCAAACTCCCTACGGCCGCCCGCAGCATTTCAGCGCGTGGTGCAAGGAGCAGCTCGGCTGGCTCAAGCCGGCGGTGCTCGACCCGACCGTGAAACAGAAGCTCGTGCTCGCGCCGATTGAAGGCTCGACCAACGAATGTTTCAAGGTGCTCATCCGCCCGGACGGCAGCGAATACCTGCTGCTAGAAAACCGGCGCAAGACCGGCTTCGACGGCAGCCTCCCGGACGAGGGGTTGTTGATTTGGCGCATCGTTGGCAACCGCGTCATCCTCGAAGAGAGCCACGGCATCGAAGGCCCAAGCGGACCGCGAATGTTTCTGACGGACGTGCCGTATCCCAGCGGGGCGAACGACGCCTACACGCCCTTCACTACTCCCAGCAGCCGCTCGCTCCTCGGCGGCGGACTGCCCGTGCATCTCACAAACATCCGTCAGCATCCCGACGGGCGCGTGAGTTTTCACTTGGGCTATGAATTTCAGTGAGTCGTGGGATGGGAGTGCCCCGCGTGGGGCGACGCATTTGCCCGTTGTCATCACGACGAGCGGGCGTTAGGAACTGCGCGCCAACCTGCTCGATGAACAGCACACCCAGACTCGCCGGAGGAAGAAGTGATTTGTGTTTAGTCACGCCAGCCGCCACGCCCACTGAGAACTAATTACTAGTCACTTCCCCACCGTGTCCTACTTCCTCAAACGCGCCATCTTCCTCGTGCCGCTGCTGCTGCTCATCAGCCTGCTCGCGTTTGCGCTGCTGAAGCTCGCGCCGGGCGGGCCCTTCGACAAGGAGCGCGCGCCGGCCACCGTGGAAATCAAGCGCGCCATCGAGGCGAAGTATCACCTCGATGAACCGTGGTTGCAGCAATACCTCCGCTACATCGGCGGCGTGCTGCACGGGGACTTCGGGCCGTCCTTCAAGTATCGCAACCACACGGTCACGGACATCATCGCGCAAGGGTTGCCGGTGTCGGTGGCGCTGGGGGGGATGGCATTTGCGCTGTCGCTGGGCATCGGGATTCCGCTGGGCTTCTGGTCGGCGGCGAGGCGAGGCGAGTGGGGCGATTACACGGGGAGTTTCCTGGCCATTCTCGCGGTGTGCGTGCCGGCACTGGTGGTGGGGCCGTTGCTCGTCATGGGGCTGGCGATTCAATGGCAACTGCTGCCAGTGGCGCTGTGGACTTCGCCCGCGCACGTCATCCTGCCGACACTCACGCTCGGGCTTTACTTCTCCGGTCGCGTCGCTCGGCTGATGCGCGAGGGGATGCTCACGACGCTGCACGAGCAATACATCGTGACCGCGCGCGCGAAGGGCCTCAACGACACGACCGTGCTGCTCAAGCACGCGCTGCGCATCGCCATCCTGCCGGTGGTGTCCTACTCGGGGCCGCTGCTGGCAGATTTGCTCACGGGGTCGTTCATCGTGGAGAACCTGTTTCAGATTCCCGGCGTCGGCGTGTTCATGGTGAACAGCTCGCTGAACCGCGACTACCCGATGGTCATCGGCCTGGTGCTGCTTTACGCGACGCTGCTGCTCGTGCTGAACCTGCTCGTGGACGTGGCTTACAGCTATCTCGATCGGAGGGTGAAGTATGAGTGAGCAAGGCGCGGTCAGCGAGTCGCTCAGTCCGAATCAACGGGCGTGGCGGCGGTTCCGGAAGAACAAGTTCGCCTCCGCGTGCGGTGTGCTGCTCCTGTCGTTGCTCGGCGTGATTCTGCTTTGGCCAGTGCTGTCGTCGCCCACGGTGGCAAAGGCGCTGCCAGGCTTCCTCTCTGCCGGCTTGCACACGCCGAACGAGCACTCCGCCGAACTCTTCGCGCCGCCGAGCGGGAAGCACTGGTTCGGGACGGACATCCATGGGCGGGACATCTTCAGCCGGGTGATTTACGGGACACGTGTGTCGCTGCTGGTCGGGGCAGTGGGCGCGTGCGTGAGTCTCGTCATCGGCGTGCTGTGGGGCGCGGGGGCGGGATACTTGGGCGGACGCTGGGACGCCTGGCTGATGCGGGTGGTGGACGTGCTCTATTCGCTGCCGAGCATCATCTTCGTCATCGTGCTCATCACCACGCTGCACGGGGCTTTGGACAAGTTGCAGTCCGCCGGCAAGCTCACAGTGACGATGCGCGATACGGCGAAGTTCGTCGGTCTCTTCGTCGGCCTCGGCGCGGTGTCGTGGCTCACGATGGCGCGCATCGTGCGCGGGCAAGTGCTGTCGCTGCGCACGCGGCAGTTCGTGGACGCCAGCCGCGCGCTGGGTGCGACGCACGCGCAAATCCTCTTCCGCCACATCCTGCCGAACATCACCGGCATCATCATCGTGTATCTGATGCTGCTGGTGCCGGCCATCATCCTCTACGAGTCGTTCCTGAGTTACCTCGGCCTCGGCATCCAGCCGCCGCAGGCCAGCCTCGGCTCGCTCATCGCGGACGGAGCGGCGCAGATCAACCCCATCCGCATCTACTGGTGGCTGCTGGTGTTCCCCTGCTCGGTGCTAGTGAGCACGCTGCTGGCGCTGAACTTCTTCGGTGACGGCTTGCGCGACGCCTTTGACCCTCGGGGAGACCGATGACCGCGAAGCGCCTCGCGCTCTTTGTGAGAACTGGCAGTGCTCCTAGCCCGCTCCGGCGTATTCGTCATCCGTGAGCAACTCCAAGCCCATGAGCACGTAGTCGTGCGTGATGGCCTGCATATCCTTCACATAGTCGGGCAGGCGGATGAGTTCGCTGAAGCCCAGCAGGCCGAACACTTTAATCGCGCCTTCCTGTGTGCCGATGAATTCCGCCTCCACCTTCTCGAGACTGCACGCACGGGCGATGTCCACCGTCTCGCCGACGAGCGCCTGCGCGAGTCCGCGCCCGCGAAATTTCGGATGCACGTGGACGCTCACGCGCCCGATGTGCCGCTTCCAGCCGCCCAGATTTTGGTGGAGCGTGCAGACGCCGACGATGGTGTCACCGTTCCACCCGAGCAGCGGCAGGTTGCGCCCGAGATCGAGGCCCTCGCACCAGGCGCGCACGACATCGGGGTCGGTGACGCGGTGCTTGATGTAGAGCAGCTCCGGCGCGTTGAGCGAGGTGAAGAAACGGTGGAAGGCCGCGTGGTCGCCCGGTTCCAGCGGGCGCACCTGACACGTGAGGCCGTCGCGCACGGTCAGCTTTTTGGGGTATTCGTCGAGGGCGGATTCGAGTGACATAAGTGCCTTTCGTTGGCCACCGAGATCCGGCAGCTCAGGTAATTTCACCGACAATCCCGCGCCCAGTCGCAAGGTGCCGCTCATCAAGCGCGGCCGGGTCCACGCTCCAGCGTGCAGCCAGCATCGGGAGGCGATCGAGGTTCTGCAAGATTGGGTCGTGCGCTTCGCCCCAGTTTTTTTCGACCTCTTCGAGATACTCGTAGCAGCGCAGGTCGAGGCCAAGTTCAGCCGGGCTTGGCGGGCCTTGGTTCCACATGACGTGCCCCGCCCATGCGTAGGCCCGCAACACTTCGCCGGCGTCAAGCCGCGCCCAAGCGTGATGGCCCAGCGCGCGGTTCAGGCTGAAGAATTGCACGAGGCCCAACTTGCGGCTGAGGTCGGTGAGCAAGTGGAAGCACTCGTCCACGTCATCGCCGGGGTCGGGCAGGCTGGAGCCGACGACGAGCACCCACTCGCCGATGGGCGGCGTGATGAACAATCGCCGGTCGCGCGCCTCGGCCAGGCCCTCGGCCCATGTGCAGAGCGTGGGGTTGGCGAGCTTGAGCGCCTTTTGCACCGCGCGGGGCTCCGTGGTGCGGACGGCGATCCAGCGGCACGGGGAATCGAAAATCTCGGGACGGAATGACTCCTCATCCGGCCACCGGCGACTGGGTGGATGGCGCAACGCCGCCTCTGCCAAGGCCTGCCTTTGTCGGCCGTGGCGCGTGGCTAGCCAGAAGAAAAACGCTCCCACTCCGAGGATGAGGAGGAGCAAGCTCAGCAGGATCAGCACCAGATATTCCCCCCCGTGAACCGAGCCTGCTCCGTCTGCGCTACCACGCGAAGCGAAGAAGTTTCGGAGAGCGTTCACGCCCGGCAATCTAGTCCTGCGACCGCGCCGCGCAATCGGAAAAAATTGGTCGCGGCGTCCGGCTGTCAGGAAGATTTCCGCGCGAACAGTTCGCGGATGATGTCTTCGATGGGCACTTCCTGAATGTCGATGTCCCGCACCGGCAGCGCGTCGAAGAGCGCCTTGCAGACCGGCACCACACGGTCGCGCTTCACCTTGAGCTTCACGGTGCCGGGCGCTCGCTCGACCACTTCGCCATACTGGGCCAGAGATTCCGCCGAGCGCTCAGGGCCGGGTTCGCACTCGATGGTCACAAGCTTGAAGTCGGCGAAACGGTCAATCACTTCACTCAGGCGGCCATCGAAAAAGATCGTGCCCTTATCAATGATGATGACCCGCTGGCACAGCTCCTGGATGTCCGTCATGTAATGGCTCGTGAGCAGGATGGTGGTCTTGCGCGTGGCGTTGTGGTGTCGGAGGAACTCGCGGACTTTCTTCTGCGACACGACGTCGAGGCCGATGGTCGGCTCATCGAGGAACAACACCTTGGGCTGGTGCAGCAGCGCGGCGGTCAGCTCCATCTTCATCCGCTCGCCCAGCGACAGCTCGCGCACCATGACATTCAGTTTGTCACGAACGTCGAGTAGTTCTGTCAGCTCACCGACGGTGCGCTCGAAGACGGCGCGCTCGATGCCGTAAATCTTCGCGTTCAACTCCAGCGACTCGCGCGCGGGCAAGTCCCACCAGAGCTGGTTCTTCTGTCCGAGCAGCAGCGCGAACTGCCGCCGGTAGCCATCCGCGCGCTCCCACGGCACGTGGCCCAGCACACTCGCCGTGCCGCTGGTGGGATAGAGCAGCCCCGCGAGCATCTTGAGCGTGGTGGTCTTGCCTGCGCCGTTCGGGCCGAGGAAGCCGACCAGTTCGCCCTCCTCGACTTTGAAGCTCACCTCCCTCGCCGCGAGCGTCTGCTCATACTCGCGCTTGAAAAGCCCGCGCACCGCGCCCCGGAAGCCGGGCAGCTTTTTGTAGGTGCGGAAGGCCTTCGTGAGGCCGTGAACTTCTATGGTGGGCATCGTGTTGAGTCGGTCGCGCGATTGTTTGGCAGTCTTCCGCGGGCAACGCTAGCAGGGAGAAAAACCGATCTCAGCCCGTCGTCAAAGCACCATTTGGATTACGGAAAGGAGGAGAAAACTGAAGTGGTGCCTCGGGTAGGATTCGAACCTACGACCAATTGATTAAGAGTCAACTGCTCTACCAACTGAGCTACCGAGGCGACCGTTTCTTGCCAGCGATTTACACGCCGACTGACTGGTCCGAATTAACAATCTGATACTGTTTGGCGTGAGGAACGCACTGACAGACCAAACCAGCGTCTGGAGCAAGACACCTTTCGCAAATTGCGTCCGCTACGAACCGTGTGGGAGTTATTTTGCGAGAATAAGGGTTGATGGCAAGTTGATTCGCAAGTCGCGCGGTTAGCGACTCACTATTTCACCTCTTGTCGGACACCGTTCCTGAAATGGCATTACTTCAGCGCCGCCACCGCTTCGTCCGTGGCCTCGGCCAGGACGCCGAGAGATTCCTCCAGCGCCGCGCGGGGGATCGTCAGCGGCGGGGCGATCTTCACCGTCTGGCCCCACGCACCGACCGGCGCGAAGAGGAGCAGGCCTTTCCACATGCAGCGTTCGATGATGGCGTGGGCGAGGTCGTGATCGGGCTGCTTCGTGCCGGGCTTCACGGTTTGCATTCCTGCGACCAGCCCGCGCGCGGTGACGTGGCCGATGACTTGCGGGTGCTTGGCTTGAATCTGTTTCAGGCCGTTTAGCAGCACGGGTTCGAGGGCGGCGGCGTTCTCCGTGAGCTTCTCGCGAATGATCTTGCGCACGCTCGCCAGCGCGGCGGCGACACACACCGGGTTGCCCGTGTGCGTGCTGGTCATGGAGCCGGGCGGGAATTGGTCCATGATGCTCTCGCGCCCAATGACGGCTGAGATGGGCAGCGAGCTGCTGATGCCCTTGCCGCAGCAGATGACATCGGGTGACACGCCGTAGTGCTCGAACGCCCAGAACTTGCCCGTGCGCCCGAAGCCCGCCTGCACCTCGTCGAAGGTGAGCACGATTTGATGCTCGTCGCACCACGCGCGGAGTTTTTGCACAAACTCCTTTGGCGCAAAATCCGGCCCCACGCCTTGATACGTCTCCATGATGACCCCAGCCGTCGTCTCGGGCGTGAGGCCGCGCGCGGCGACTGATTTGACGAAGCACTCAAAGCTGGTGTCCTGCTGCCAGTAACCGTCGGGGAAAGGCGCGGTAATGATCGCCGGGTCTTCGTTCACGATCCAATTCTTTTGCCCTGCCATGCCGCCCGCCTGCTGCGAGCCTAGCGTTCGCCCGTGGTAGCCTCGTTCCCAGCCGATGATGCCAATTTTTTTATTCCCCCCAACCTTGATGCCGTGCGCACGGCTCAACTTGATGGCGCACTCCGTCGCCTCCGAGCCGGTGGTGAGGAGGAAAACCTTCCGCAAGCCCTCGGGCGCGAGGCCCGCGAGCGTCTCCGCCAGTTCCGCGCGCTCCTCGCTGGGGAAGACGTAATTGTGCAGCAGGCCGCTGTTCACTTGATCGAGGATGGCCTGCTTCACCTCCGGCGCGCCGTGGCCGGCGTTGGTGACGAGCACGCCGCTGGACCAGTCGAGCCAGCGGTTGCCGTATTTGTCGAAGACGAAGATGTCCTCCGCGCGGTCCCACACGATGGGGGGCTGGCCGCGCATGGACTGCGGCTCGAACTGCCGCAGCCGCTCCAGCGTCGGCACCGAGTCCGGATGCGGCACCGGCGTGACGATGCGGCGGAACTTGGTTTCAACGTGCGGAACCGTCCGCGGCGTGATGCTAAATTCTTTGCCCATAAATTGTGCGCGGGATTAAACGACCTTCGCCTCCTGCTGGCGAGACGTTCTGTTCAGCTCGGACTGATTCAACGAACCTCCGGCAACGCCAGCGTCAGTGCCGTGGTCGCCCAGCTCGCAGCGCTGATGGAGATGAACTGGTTCGTGCCGTGCGGGTAGCCGGACTCGAAGTAGGATTGGATTGGCTTGCTGCGAGAAGTCACGAGCCACGAGCCGTCGGCGAGCTGCTTGGAGAGCAGGTAACGCAGGCCCTTGCGATAAGCCTCGTCCGTGGTGGCGAGCGCGCCGGTTTGGTGCAACGCAACAATCGCGGTGCTGGTCGCGTAAGCGTCGGTCTGCATGTCCGCTAGCTGCTCCCAGCCTCCATCCGCGCGCTGCGTCTGAAGCAACTCCTGCGCGGCTTTGCGCAGGTCTGGCTCCGCTGCGCCTGCGACGTGCAGCGCGCGCAATCGGAACACGCGGTCTTCAGTGTCCTGCGCCGGGGTCTTCAACAACCAAGCGCGGACTTGCTCCGTGCGCTGGCCAATGCGTTCGCGCTGCTCCGGCGTGCCGAAGGACTTCATCCCGCGCAACGCGGCGTGCGTGGACGTGAACAAACTTTGCTCAGTCGGTGGGCGGCGGGACTGCGGCCGCCAGTGCTCCAGTTCCTTCTGCCAGCGCAGCAGGTATTCGGACACGGCGGCGGTCGTGCCGTCGGGTTTCCAGCCGCCGTTCTCCAGCGCCCACAGCGCGTAGCCTGCGGTGTCGACCTGCCCACCCTGTCCTTTTCCGGCGACATAGTTCGTCTGGTTCTTCGCGAGGAAGTCGGCGGTGAACTTGAGCTGCTTCTGCAATTCCTCCGTGTCGATCTTGAAGCCGCGCGACTGCGCAGTGGCCAGCGCCATGATGGGCAGCCCTTGATTGTGGCAGGTAAAGCAACGCTCGCGCTTCTCCATCGAGCCGCGCGCGGCGGTGGTCAGGAGTGGCAACGACTTCACGATGGCAGCCTTGATGTGCTCGGTGGTGGGTGCGTGGGCTGCGGTGTCAGCCGCGCGGACGGCACCGACGAAGCACGCGATCGCAAGGCCGAGGGTGGCGAAGAGGCGCGTGCGCATGGTGGGAATGTTGCCGCTCCGGCAGGAGTGCGAAAGGGGAATTTCCACTCGCGGCTTCGGGCTTGCCACTCGCGACCTCGTTGTTACAGTCGGGGAACATTTGAGCCGCCGGTAAGGCGGTTTTTTGTTCCACCAAGCTCAAACCGGCACCGCGCACTTGTGAAAATCTTCACCGGCTCCTCTAACCGGCCCCTCGCTCAGGCGATCTGCGACTCCATCAACATGCCGCTGGGCGCCTGCACGCTGGACGCCTTTCCAGACGGCGAGACCTTCGTGAAGATTGATGAGAACGTGCGCGGCGAGGACGTGTTCGTCGTGCAGTCCACCAGCCCGCCGACGAACCACAATCTGATGGAGATGTTCATCATGATTGACGCGCTGCGCCGCGCCAGCGCCAAGCGCATCACCGCCGTGCTGCCCTTCTACGGCTACGCGCGCCAAGACCGCAAGGACCAGCCGCGCGTGCCCATCACGGCCAAGCTCGTCGCCAATCTCATCGTCGCCTCCGGAGCCAACCGCGTGCTCACGATGGACCTGCACGCGCAGCAGATTCAGGGCTTCTTCGACATCCCGGTGGACCATCTCTACGCCGCGCCGGTGATGTATGACTATCTCAAGACACTGAACCTCACCGACCTCGTCGTGGTCAGCCCGGACGTGGGCGGCCTCAAAATGGCGCACGCCTACTCGGAGGTGCTGGGCTGCGGCCTGGCCATCGTGGCCAAGCGCCGCAAGAGCGCGACGGAAGTTGAGTCCATCGCGGTCATCGGCGAAATCCGCGGCAAGAATGTGCTGCTGGTGGATGACCTGACCGAGACCGCGGGCACGATCACCACCGCCGCGAAGCTTCTGAAACGCAAGGGGGCGAAGAAAATCTACGCCTGCGTTTCGCACGCCATCCTCAATCCGATGGGAATTGACCGATTGCGAAATTCGAGGATTGACGAACTAATAACGACTGATACTGTCCTCCGCCCCGCCCTGGACAGGGTGCCGATAAAGACACTGTCCGTGGCGGCTTTGTTGGGCGAAGCCATCAAACGGATTCATAGTAATTCGTCGGTGACCTCGCTGTTTGAATTTAAGGGCGGACGGACGAGCTGAATGAATCAGCCCGACGTTCCGAAGTAGAATCTGACATGAAATCTGTAGCCATGAATGCGCAAGCGCGCACGGCGGTTAAACACGCCGCCGTTAAGAAACTTCGCTCCACCGGCGCCATCCCCGCGGTCATCTATGGTCGGCTTGCGCCGCCGCAGAACCTCGAACTGAACTCCCGCGAGTTCGGGGACGCCATCGCCACCCACGCAAGCGAGAACATCCTCATGGATGTCACCGTGAAGGGTGACGCCCGCCCGCAGCGCCTCGCGCTCGTGCAGGAAATCCAGCACCACCCCTTGTCTGGCCACATCCTCCACGTGGACTTCCACGAGGTGTCCCCGGACGAGAAGGTGACGATTCAGGTGCCCGTCGAGACCACCGGCGAGTCCGCCGGGGTCAAGAATGGTGGCGTGCTTGGACACGTCATGCATCGGCTCAAAGTTCACGCGCTTCCAAAAGATCTGCCCGAGGTCATCCTTGTTGACGTCACCGCGCTGGAAATCGGCAAGGCGATCCATATCAGCGACATAGCTGCACCTGCGGGCTGCGAGATTCTTGGCAACAAGGAACTCACCGTCATCGCCGTCACCGCACCGCTCACGGAAGCCCAGGAAACCGCAGCGGCTGGCGTTGCCGGCGAAGTTGCGGCCCAGCCCGAGATGATCAAAGAGAAGAAGGAAGACGGCAAGGAAGTCGCCGTCGCTTCGAAGGATGGCGACAAGAAGTCCGACAAGAAGGCGGACGAAAAGAAGCCGGCCGAGAAGAAGAAGTAAGCCCGGGCGCGCAGCCCGTCCCCGCGCATGGAGAACTGGTATCTCATCGTGGGATTGGGCAATCCGGGTGTGGACTACGCCCAGACGCGCCACAACGCCGGGTTCCTGCTGGTCGAGCGATTGGCAGATCGGTGGCGGGCGAACTGGGAATTGGAACGCAAGTTCCAGTCGCGAGTGGCGAAGGCCGAGCGCGACGGACGCCGCGTGTTGCTGGTGCAGCCGCAGACGTTCATGAATTTGAGCGGCGAAGCAGTCAGTGCGGTCAGCGGTTTCTATCGGGTGCCGCCGGCGCAGGTGCTGGTGGTGGTGGACGATGCGGATTTGCCCTTGGGCGAACTCCGGCTGAGGCCTGGTGGCAGCAGCGGCGGGCATCACGGGCTCGAGTCCGTAGAGCAGCACCTCGCCACCCGCGAGTATCCGCGGTTACGGATAGGCATCGGACGCCGGGACGCGGCAGTGCGCGAAATCACCGGGCATGTGCTCGGCAAATTTGGCGCGGACGAGCGAGAGCTGTTCGCGCAAGTGCTCGCGAAAGCGGGCGAACAAGTCGGGTGCTGGCTCGGGGCCGGCATCCAGAAGGCAATGAGTCAGTTTAACGGGCCGGCCACAGACCAGCCCAAGCAGAAAGACAAACCGTGAATCGCTACGAAGGACTGTTCATACTGAACACCGTTGGAAAAGAAGAAGGTGTGACTGAGCTCATCGAAAAGGTGCGCACAGAAATCAACGCCGCCGGCGGCAAAGTCGAAACCGTCCAAAAGATGGACAAACGCCCCTTTGCGCGTGTCGCTGACAAGAGGCACTCCTCCGGCTTCTACCTGAATGTCATCTTCGAGGCCGCGCCAGCCGCCATCGCGCCGCTGCGTGCCAAGTTCGCCCTGAGCGCCGATGTGTTTCGCGTCTCGTTCACGAACGCGCCCGCGCCGGTTCCGGACAAGACCGAGAAGAAGTAACCTCCACCGCCTCCGCGTATGGCCAACTTTAACAAAGTCATCCTCGCCGGGAACCTGACGCGTGACCCCGAATTGCGCTACACCCCGAAAGGAACGGCCATCGCAAAGTTTGGTCTCGCCATCAATCGCAACTGGACGGGCGAGGACGGCCAGAAGCGTGAGGAAGTCACCTTCGTGGATGTGGACGCCTTCGGGAAGCAGGCCGAAGTCATTGGCCAGTATCTCCGCAAAGGCCGCCCCGTTCTCGTTGAAGGTCGCCTCAAGCTCGACCAGTGGGACGACAAGCAGACCGGCCAGAAGCGCAGCCGCCTCGGTGTGGTCCTCGAATCCTTCTCCTTCCTCGACAGCGGCAACCGCGACGCCGCCGCCGGTGACGGGGCGCCCGCCCCATCCGCACCCGCTGCGCGTCCCGCCCGCCCCGCAGCCACCGCCCCGGCCGCCGAACCCGGCATGGACGAGCCGCCGCAAGGCGACGACGTCCCCTTCTGATTCCTGAACACTGAACACTGAACACTAATTTTCTATGGCAAAAACCGAAGTCATCCTCATCCACCCCATCATCGGCCTCGGCGCGGAATCCGACCAAGTAAAGGTCGCTGCCGGCTACGCCCGCAATTTCCTGCTCCCGCAGCGGCTGGCCATCCCTCTCACGCAGAGCAACAAACGCCGCCTTGAAGCCCTTCGCCAGCGCCGGGCTGAACGCGAGTCGCATGAACTCAACGCGATGACCGAGCTGGCCAAGAGCCTCACCAAGATGACGCTCACCATCGCCGTGAAGACCGGCGACGACGGGAAGATGTTTGGCAGTGTCACCAACGGCACCATTGCCGACGAGCTCAAGAAGCAGTTCGAGGTCACACTCGACAAGCGCAAGATTCACATCGAGAAGCCCATCAAGGGCGTCGGCGAGCATGAGGTCGAGATGCGCCTCCACCAAGGCGTCCACACGATGCTCAAGGTTATCGTCAACAGCAGCAACCCAATGCCCGCGCCCGAAGTCGCAGCCCCTGGCGGTCCTGAGACCGAGAAGCGCGGCAAGCCCCGTCGTTTCGAAGGCAAGCCCGAGGCCCCCGCGCCCGCCGCCGAAGCCAAGCCGGAGCGCAAAGGCAAGACGGCGAAGGCCTGAGCCCCGATTCCAACTCTCCCGCAAAGGCAGGCCACGCGCCTGCCTTTTGCTTTTCAGCGGACGTTGAACCGTGAACTATCCGTCCATCTGACATGAGCACCGAGAACATTTACGCCGCCGTCCTTCGCCTCGCGGATAAACGCGCAGCCACGCAACCCTTCCGCAAGCATCTCGACGTGGGCGCCGGCACCGGCGGACTGATCCGGCTCGTGCGCGAGCGCTTCAAGGCCGAGTCCGCCGCATGCGATTACACGGACCAGTTGATGAAGCTTCCCGGCCAGCGCGTGGAAATCGCCAACCTCAACACCCAGCCGCTCCCCTACGCGGCGAACGCCTTTGACCTCGTCACCGCGACCGAAGTCATCGAGCACCTCGAACACTACCGGGAGACGGTGCGCGAGTTCTTCCGCGTGCTGGAGCCGGGCGGGTTGTGTGTGCTGACCACGCCGAACATTCTCAACCTCAACTCCCGCCTGCGCTTCCTGTGGTTCGGCTACTGGAACCTCTTCGGCCCCCTGCCTTTCAAGCACGGCGCGCTCTACTCGACCGGCGGCCATATCAACCCCGTCTCCTACTTTTACATCGCGCATGCGCTGGTGGATGCGGGCTTCGAGCAAGTCGAGTGGACCGTGGACAAGCCCCAGCGCTCCGCCATGCCGAAGCTCGCGCTGCTCTATCCGCTCATCCGTCTGTTCGGCGCGCTGGCCTATCGGAGGGAAGTCTCCCGATACCGCACCGTGGACGCGCAGAACGCGCCCTTCGTCCGTGCGATGAATCGCCCGGACATGCTCCTGGGGCGCACCATCGTGGTCTCGGCAGTGAAGCCCGTCGGCAAGTAGCGCCGGGGTGAGGCGTCTACGCGACCACACGCAGCACGCCGGGCAGGACGCCCAATTCCACCGGCAGCATTCCGCACAAGTCGCCATCCACCTCGAACGGCACGGAGGCCGCCCTGAGGCAGGCGCGAGTTGCGCGCAGCACCTTCACATCGCGCGGGACGAGCGGGCGGCCCGTCACAAATCCAAAGGCGTAGCGCGCGATAAGTCCCCAATGCACCCGGGGGAAGACGCACAAGTCCAGCAGACCGTCATCCAGTTTGGCGTCGGGGAAGACCGGCAGGCTGCCGCCGTAGAAACGTCCGTTGCCCACCAGCACCAGCTCGCCGATCACGGT
>CAMBZO010000004.1 GCA_945872195.1 Akkermansia muciniphila
GTCAGGCGGGCACAGCATGGCGAAGAACGCTAGGTCGTCGCCGACCCGGCGTCCGTAATCCCGGCAGTCGTAAGAATGGGCTTCCGGTGCGAACACCGTGGGATGTTGAGCTTCTGCATGGGGCCACTGTGCCATCCATAAACCCTGCGAACGCGCATTCTCTTTGGTTCCCGCAAAACACTTTTTCACAGAAATGCAACCGATCGAGAAAATGGACCCAAGCACTCCAGACGCGCATACCCCCGGCACCCCCCAAGAGTAGCCCCGCCACCTAGCCTGCCGCTGGTGAGTCGCCGTTTGCCCAGAGTGCCGCCACTTGCTTGAAGCCTCGCTGGATTTCGCTCCCCGCAGGCGCGGCGAACCACCACAGGCAAATCCTAAAGGTGCTCCGCCGACGAGTGCGGCAAGCGATTTGCCGATGGAATGGCAAATCAGGCCGCGCAGAGCCTCAATTTGGATTTGCCACAAGATTTGCCAGAATCGTGCTTTTCACGTCTTCGCGCTTCTCCGCGTTGCATCTGGCTACATTCAACCCGAAAACGGAGCGAGGCGAATTTAAGCCTTATTCCATAGGGTTTTGATGCGTTTCCTTGGGCTTTTGAAGTGGTGCCAGAGGGCGGAATTGAACCGCCGACCAAAGGCTTATGAGTCCTCTGCTCTACCCCTGAGCTACTCTGGCATGGGCACCGCTGCGGTGCGCCGGGAGGAAATACTACGGTCACGCGCGGACGCCAAATACATTTTCAGCGGCGCTTGGCCTTGCGCGGCTTGCTGACTGGTTTGCGATTCGGCTTTTTGGCAGTGCGTTTCGCCTTTGCGAGTTGGGTTGTTTTGGACTTCGAGGCGCGGGTAGCTGGCTTGGACTTCTGAGGCTTTGCCTTCCTGAGCTTGGGTTTCGTGGCCTTCGCGGGTTTGGCAACGGGCTTGCCCTTGGCAACGGGTTTAACCTTGGCAACGGGTTTAACCTTGGCAACGGGTTTGGCCTTGGCAACGGGTTTGGCCTGGGGCGGCGGCGGGTTGAGATAGTATTTCCAGACCAACCGGAACGCGTCCGCGAAGTCGCGAGGGCGCTCGGCCATCCAGCGGTTGACGTGGTCGGGCTTGAAGAATGCGCCGCACTCCACCTCATCAGGGTTCAGGCGGAAGGGGCCGTTGAACTCGGAGCGATACACCCACACGAACTCTTGGCCGGTCTGAGCGCAGGCATCGATTTTTAAAAGCCGTTTCGGGGTGCGCTTCAAAAACAGGCCGATCTCCTCCCGCGTCTCGCGCACGGCGCAGGCGTCGTAGGTCTCGCCGGAGTTCACATGCCCGGAGGAGCTGGAGTCCCACGCGCCGGGGAAGGTGTCTTTTTTGAACGAACGCTTCTGTAGATAAACCTCGCCACGCTCGTTGACGACGAGCACGTGGACAGCCCGGTGTTTTACGCCGCGCCGGTGAACCTCCTGCCGGGTCTGCTTGCCGATGACCCGGTCGCGGTCGTCCACGATGTCGAAAATCTCTTCACTCATTCGGCCATCAGTCTGCAAAGTTCCGTGAACACTTCCAAGCTAACCTTTTCCGCCCGCTCTTGCGGAGAGATGGCCAGTTTAGCGAAGCAGGCGTGGAGCTTCTCCTCAGGCCACTCGGTCTTGAGCAGTTTGAGCATCATCTTCCGGCGCTGGGAAAAGGCGCGCTTGACGAGGCGGACGAAGAGCTTGGTCTGCCTGTCGTCGAGCGGAGGCGGATCGCGGCGCGTCAGCGTGAGGCAGGCGGATTCCACGTCCGGCGCGGGGAAGAAGCATGACGCGGGGATTTTGAAAAGGGCCCCAGGGCGGTAGTGAAGTCCGATCAGCAGCGTGAGGAGGCCGTAGCTGTCCGTGTCGCTTGCGGCGACGATGCGCTGGGCAACTTCGAGTTGGAGCGTGACCACCATGCGCTCGGGGCCGTGTGGGTGGAGCGCCAGTTCGACGAGGATGGGCGAGGCGACAGAGTAGGGGAGGTTGGCGACAAGCTTCCACCGGGCAGCTGCCGGCGACTTGCCGTCGCCGTCTTCCGGGATTGGCACATCCATCGGCGACTGCACGTCGCCGGCACGGCGTTGGAGGAAATCCAACGCGTCGTCGTGCAGGAGCGTGAGGTTCGACTGCTTGGCGAAGTGCTCGCGGAGGAATGTGGTGAGGCGCGAGTCCTTCTCAATCGCCAGAACGGTCGCGCCGCTGGCGAGCAGCAACTCCGTCAGCGGACCGAGGCCGGGGCCGATTTCGAGAACCTTGTCCGTGGCAGACAACTCCGCTGCCGCGACGATGCGCCGCAGTTGGTTGGCATCGTGCAGGAAGTTTTGACCGAGCGACTTCGTGAGCTGGAGGTCGCGCGCCTTCAGGATTTCCCGCATCTCTGTGAGTGTCATGGCAGGGCGGCGACTTCGTCCGCGAGTGCGGCCACGGCTCGCCGCAGGTCGCGCTGGGAGATGGTGAGCGGCGGGGTGAAGCCGATGACGTTGGCGTGCTCGCCCTCGGGCAGCAGGACGAAGCCGCGGTGCAGCAGGCGCTTGATGATGCCGAGCGACTCCGCCGTGGCTGGCGACCCATCGGCCCGCACCAACTCAACGCCCGCCATCAACCCCACACCAACCGGGCGGCACACAGCTTTAAACTTTGAACTTTGAATTTTGGACAACTCCCCCGCCAGCCACTCGCCCATCCGCGCGCTTCGCTCCACGAGTTTCAACCGCCGAACCTCCGCGAGGTTCGCCAGAGCCATTGCGCAGCCGACGGGGTGGCCGAGGAAGGTGCTGGTGTGAATCGCCTCGCCGGTCGAGACCGGCCACGCCGCGTCCATCACCTCCGCGCGACCCACGCAAGCGGACAGCGGGAAGCCGCCGGTGAGCGCCTTGCCGAGGCAGATCACATCCGGCACCACAGCCCTGTGCTCACAGGCGAACCATTTCCCTGTGCGACCGAAGCCGGTGTAAATCTCGTCGAGGATGAGCAGGGCCCCGTGTTCGTCGCAGAGTTGGCGCAGCAGCGGCAGAAAGCCCGGTGGCGGGACGCGGATGCCGCCGCGCGCTTGAATGGGTTCAACGAGAATTGCGCCGACTTCGCCGCGCCGGAGAAGCTTCGTAGCCGCCGAGGCAAGGAGCCGGAGCTGTTCGGCCCCCGTTGCGTTCCGCCTCCTCACCTCAGCGCCTACGGGGAACGGTAGGAAGTGGCCGAACTCCCGAAGTTGCGTCCGGAACGGACTGCGGAAGTGCTCGCGGTGCGTGACGTTGAGCGCACCGTAGCCCAGCCCGTGATAGGCACCTTCGAAGGCGATGACGCCGTGCCTGCCGGTCGCGAGCGCCGCCGTCTTCAGCGCCGCTTCCACAGCCTCGAAGCCGGAGTTGCAGAAGATGGTTTTGCCGGTGAAACGGTTTCCTTTTGCCTTCTGCACGCCCCACCGCTCAAACGTCAACCGCGACAACTCCCGCGCCAGTTCCGCCTTCAGTGGATGCGGATGCACATCGCCCATCGCGTGCAGCAACGTGGCCATCTGCCGCTGGCCGGCACGGACCACTCGCGGGTTCGCGTGGCCCGCCGCCGCCACGCCAAACGCAGCGGTGAGGTCGAGATACTTGCGGCCTTCCGCGTCCCAGACGTTCACGCCGCGCGCACGTGTCCAGACGATGGGCCACGAGCCGTCCGCCTCCATGAAGGTCACGTTGCGCGACTCATGGGTGCGGAGCAGGGCGAGCGTTTTCTCGGTGTTCAATCCGTGTTTCATCCGTGGCTTAAATTGAGTTCAGACCCCGCGCTGGTCCGGTGCCCAGACAAGCTTGTGCATCTGCAACTGGAAGCGCACCGGCAGCGCGTCGGCGATGATGCGCTCGACCAAGTCCAGCCGCGCGATGGGCGTCTGGCCTGCGGGCACGGGTTTCAATACCTTGTCCTGCTGGTGCGGTTGCAACGGCGTGACCCATGAGAGGAGCAGGGGGCAAAGGGCGGCGAGGGCGTGCTTCGCGATTTGCTCCTTCGCCCACTCGTAGTCCTGCACGGTGCCGATGACGAACTTGATTTCGTCGGTGGCCTTGAGGTGGGCGAGGTTCTCCCAGCGGTTGCGGGCGACCTCGCCGCTGCTAGGGCACTTCAAATCCATTATGCGCCGCACACGCGCGTCCACCGGCGCGATGTCCAGCGCGCCACTAGTCTCAAGCAATACGGTGAAGCCCGCGTCGCAGAGTCGCTGCATCAGCGGGAGCGAGTTGGGCTGAAGCAACGGCTCCCCGCCCGTCAACTCGACGAGCGGAAGACGCTGACCGCTGGCCGCTGACCGCTGATAGCTCTCCGCCAGTCGTTCCACCTCCGTCATGATGTCCTCCAGCGAGCGCCGCTTTCCCTCGGTGAACGCATACGCAGTGTCGCAATACGAGCAGCGCAGGTTGCACGCGGTGAGCCGGATGAAGACGCACGGCAGCCCGGCAAAGGTGCTCTCCCCTTGCAGGCTCAGGTAAATCTCATTGACGACGAGGCTCTCAGACACGCGCGGACTGTAGCGGGCGGTGGTAGGGAAGGAAACGAGGAAGCGGGCTGATTTGGTCTGGGGCGGCTCTGCGAGTGAGAATTCGATGCAAGATCATCGCCCCTTCGCACCACGCGCCATTTTCTAACTGGCGCTCAACGAGTCGTCGCTTTGATCCCGCGCAGGTGCTGGTCGAACCAATCGGCGAATAAATGCAGGTCGTTGCCCAGATCGGGCCAGCCGTGGGCCTTGCCGGGGCGGTTGATCAGCTGCGCCGTCGCGCCCGCTGCTTTCGCCTTGTCCACAAAGGACTCTGCCTGCTGGTAGGGCACTAGTTTGTCCGCGTCCCCGTGGATGATGAGCGTCGGCGGCAGCTTCGGGGTGATAAACGTCACGGGAGAAATCTCGCGGCCCAATTGCTTTCGCCCCTCCTCCGTGTCAGAGCGCGGGCCGAAGGCGGCCTTGAAATTCTTGAGCGTGCCCACGCCCACGGCGTCCTCACCGGACTGGCCGTAGTTTAGGAAATCCGTGGGCGGGAAGAAGCACGCCACAGTTTGCACGGCGCTGCTGGCGCGGTCCACGGGGTCCTTCGCGTCGGGCTTTCCGGGGCCGCCCTGCGTGCCCATCGTGAGCGAGAGGTGGCCGCCCGCGCTTGCGCCGGAGATGCCGAACTTGTCCGGGTTCACGTCCCACTTCGCCGCGTTGTGCCGCACGTAGCGCACGGCGCGGTGGATGTCCGCCGTGACTTCCGGGATGGTGAACTTGGGCTGCGAACCATGCACCACGGCGAAGACCGTGTAGCCGCGGTCGAGGAACGGTTTGTAAAATCCGGGGTTGATGGACTCCTTCGAGGAGAACCAACCGCCGCTCACCATGTAGATCACCGCGCACCCGTTGTTCGTCTTTGCGGGCTGGAAGACATCCAGCGTCAGCGCCACGCCGAACTTGCGCCCGTAAATGATGTCCTCGGTGCGTTTGAACGTGACGTCCTGTGCGGGCAGGAGAGGCGCGGATGCGAAGAGGGCGAGTCCGACGGCGGCAAGTGTGAGGCGACGAGTCATCTTGCGAGTGTATCGGCCAGCACTCCGGCGGGAAGTGGATTTCCCCGCGCCCCGACTTTCACCTCGCCAAATCGCGCGTGCCGCAGTCGAATCTCGGTATGGCGTTCGCGGATTTTCCAACCCAGCAGCAGGCCGTCGCACTGCTCCAGCGCAGCCTGGAGCGCGGGCGGCTCGCGCACGCGTATCTGTTCACGGGCGACGACCTCGACGAGCTCGAAGCGATGGCGCGCACCCTGGCCAAGACGTTGAACTGCCAGAAGCCGCGCCGCGCGGGCAGCGCTGCGATGGACTCCTGCGACGCCTGCCTCGCGTGCCGGAAGATTGACCACGCCAACCACGCCGACGTGCAATGGATACGGCCCGAGATGAAGTCGCGGCAAATCAGCGTGGACCAAATCCGCGAGTTGATTCACACGGTCAACCTCAAGCCCGCCGAGGCCGAGTGGAAAGTCGCCGTCATCGTCGCAGCCGACCGGCTGAACACTCAGGCTGCGAACGCGTTTCTCAAGACGCTGGAGGAGCCGCCGGCGCGCAGCATCCTCATCCTGCTCACCGCCGAGCCACAGCAATTGCTCGAGACGACCCTCTCGCGCTGCCTTCGGTTGAACTTCGCGGGCGGGGGCGGTGGTCGGAAGTTTGCGCCCGAACACGTCGCCTGGTTGCGGGACTTTGGTGCGCAGCTCACGGAGCCGAAGCAGAGCTTGCTCGGTCGTTACCGAGTGCTCGGCCAGTTGCTCGCCCGTCTTGCCGTATTGAAAGACGAAATCAAAGAGACGCTCACCGCCCGCTCGCCGCTCCAGCGTTACGCGGATGCCGACCCGAAGTTGCAGGAGAAGTGGGAAGAGGAGTTGGACGCCGCTATTGAGGCCGAATACCGCCGCCAGCGCGGCGAGCTGCTACTGACGCTCCACTGGTGGTTGCGCGATCTGTGGCTGGGCAAGTTGGGCGCGGATGCGGAACTGGCGGCGTTCCCCGAGTTGCGCAGCGCGGCAGAGACCGTGGGCGCGCGCGTCAGTGCTGCCGAGGCACTTGAAAACCTCCGGGTGATTGAGCAGACGCAGCGCCTGCTCCGCACCAACGTGCAGGAGGCGCTCGCCTTGGAAGTCGGCCTGTTGAAGCTCCGGCTGTGAGCCGGACGCGCTGCGGAATCCACCCTTGCGCTTTGAGGCTTCATTCCTAGACTCGCCCTCCCGCTGGCCGCTGGCTGGCAATCCCGATGAGCGAACGACGGATTTACTACTTCGACAACAACGCCACCACGCGGGTCGCGCCGGAGGTTGTGGCGGCGATGATGCCCTTCTTCACGGACCTGTGGGGCAATGCCTCCAGCGCTTACTCCTTCGGCAATCAGGTGGTGAAAGACTTGGATCTCGCCCGCGAGCAGGTTGCCGCGCTCATCGGTGCGGACCCGCGCGAGATCGTCTTCACAAGCTGTGGCACGGAGTCCAGCAACACCGCGATCCACAGCGCGCTCGTCACGCAGCCGGGCAAGCGCCATGTGCTCACCACGGCGGTCGAGCACTCGGCGAACATCAAGTATTGCGAGTTCCTCAAGCGGCGGGGCCATGACGTGACCTTCCTGCCGGTCGAATCTGACGGCTCGCTGGATTTGCATCTGTTGGAAAAATCCATCCGGCCCGACACCGCCATCGTCTCCGTGATGTGGGCGAACAACGAGACAGGCGTCCTCTTTCCGCTGGAGGAGATCGCCGCCATCTGCCGCAGCAAGGGCGTGCTCTACCACACCGACGCGGTGCAGGTGCCCGGCAAACTCAAGGTGGACGTGGACGAGCTGGGCGTGGACTTCCTCTCGCTCTCTGCGCACAAGCTGCACGCCCCGAAGGGCGTGGGCCTGCTCTACTGCCGTTACACCGCTCCGTATCATGGGTATCTCCTCGGCGGCGGGCAGGAGAAAGCTAGGCGCGGCGGCACGGAGAACGTGCCCTACATCGTCGGGTTTGGGCGCGCCGCCGAACTGGCGCTGGCCTCGATCCACGACGAGAACACGCGCATCCGCGCGCTGCGCGACCGGCTGGAGCAGACGCTCCTCGCGACCATTCCCGACACGAGCCGCAACGGTGGACGCGACGCGCGGCTCCCCAATACGAGCAACCTGGCCTTCGCCGGTTGCGAGGCGGAGGCGATTTTGCTGCTGCTGGACCGGGAAGGTATCTGCGTCTCCAGCGGCTCCGCCTGCACGACCGGCTCACTCGCGCCCAGCCATGTGCTGACGGCGATGGGCCTCACCCCGGCTCGCGCGAAGAGTTCCGTGCGCTTCAGCCTGGGCATTTACAACACGGCCGAGGAAGTGGACTGCCTGCTGGAGAAGCTTCCCCCCATCATCGCGCGCGTGCGCGGTGCGGCAGCCGCGGCCTGAGCCAGCCAATTTCAGTTTGAGCTGCGGCCGGTTCGGGCTTGGTCAACTGCGCCGCAGTGCCGTTGCCTCGCCGGGTTTCATCGGCTCTACTTCACCGCATGAACCCGTTGTTCCGCGCTCAACTTTTCGCCGCCGCCATGTTACTCCTTCCCCCCGTGCCGCTCGTGTCTGCTCAAATTACCCCCGACTTTTCCGAGCCTTCGCCGCGCTTGCAGACTGTCGTGGACCTCGCAGTCGCTGAGGCGCGCAAGCAGTTTCCAAAACTTCAGGCCAGCCAGATCGCCGTCACGCTCGTGGACATGCGCGACCCGGCGAAGCCCGCGCGCGGCAGCCATCGCGGCGGCGAGCAGATTTACCCGGCCAGCGTCATCAAGCTCTTTTACCTCGCCGCCGCGCACCGCTGGATGGAGGAAGCCAAGCTCACCGACACGCCCGAGCTGCGCCGCGCGATGAGCGACATGATCGTCCACAGCTACAACGAGGCGACGCACTACGTCCTCGACGTGCTCACCGGCACGACCAGCGGGCCGGAACTGCCCGAAGCGGAGATCAAGGAGTGGTTCGACAAGCGCAACGCCGTGAACCGCTACTTCGCCGGGCTGGGTTACCGCAACGTCGTCGCGCACAAGAAGCCCTGGTGTGAAGGCCCCTACGGGCGCGAGACGCAGGCCATCAAACTCTTCGAGCCCAAGCGCAACTTCCTTTCCACTGACGACACCGCGCGGCTCATGACGGAAATCGTCACCAGCAAGTGCGTCTCCACCAAGCGCAGCGGCGAGATGATGGGGCTGCTTAAACGAGCGTTGCCGGAGAAAGACCCGGACCCCGACGCCCAAGGCAAGTTCACCGGCTCCGCTCTGCCAGCGGGCGCGAAGCTCTGGTCCAAGGCCGGCTGGACGAGCCAGACCCGCCACGACTGCGCGTATGTGGAGTTGGCGGACGGGAGGAAGTTCGTGCTCGTCACCTTCACCGAAAGCCACGCCAGCGAACGCGGCATCCTCCACGCCGTCGCGCGCAAGGTGGTGGAGGAATTGAAGTAGGACAAGCGTTCCGCTTGTTCTACTTCTCCGTTGCCTCCAGCCGCGCGACGGCTTCCAGCGCGGCGACGGTGAAGACCATCGGATACATCCGCTCGTAATACCACAGCTTGGCGAAGTAGAAGCCGATGGGTGCGGGCTGGGTCCAGGTGTCGTCCTCGACGCGGCGGAGAAGCCAATCAGTGGCGTGGCGAATTGAGTCGGCTGATTCGGCTGTCTGCTTCGAGAAGCGCGCCAGCGTTCCTGTCGCCAATGCGGTTTCCTCAACCGAAGAGCCGCCTTTAACACCGCCGCTCCACGAACCATCTGTCCTTTGAACCGAGAGAAGCCACATCAAGCCCGGACTGTCTGCGCGCGAGTGGTCCTTCGCCTGCAAATCGGCGAAAGCTCGCTGCACCTGAGTCGTTCCATAAGTCGGGTTTCCGTCGTCACTCTCGGATTGGTTGCCGAACCAGAGCGGCAACCATGTTCCGTCTTCATGCTGCGCCGTCTTCAAGAAACGCAACGCTTTGACGCTCGCCGAATTTGTTTGTGAGAGGGTCGTGGTCGGGAGTTCTCGCTGCCAAGCGAACCACGCCCGCAGCGCGTGCGCCGTGATGTCCGGGCTGCTGCGGTCGAAGGGCAGGTTCGTCCAACCGCGGCAGAAGGTCGGGATGCCGCCGTCCCGGTTTTGTAGGTCCAGCAGCCACTTCACACCCGCGATGGCTGCCTCGCGCACGCGCGGGCTTCTGTCGTCGAGTTGCTTCAGTGCCAGCAGCGCGCCCGCCGTGTCGTCCGCATCGGGGACGCCGCCGGGGAGGTCGGTCCAGGCCCAACCGCCGGGGGCGGCGTTCGTGTAGGGATGCACCGTGCGGTATTGCTGGCCGAGCAGCCAGTCGAGGATGCGTCCACGCTCCTCGGCGCTCATCACCTCGTGGATGCTCGGGCCAAGCGCGTTGACGGCGAGCGTCGTCACCCACGTCGCGAGGTTGGTGTCGATTGGCCAACTGCCGTCGGGGCGCATGGACTTGAGCAGGAACTCCACGCCACGGTGCGCGACGGGATGGTCCGCGTTGCCGCTGCCCGCGAGGCTCATGGTGACGAAGCTCGTGAGAGGCGTGGCTTCGAGAAAGCCGCCGCCGGGCGGTTGGATGCGCTCGAGCACGCGCAGGGTCTTGGCGCGCGCGCGGTCGCGCAGCAGGCGCGTGAGCGGGTTGCGCGTGGGCAGGTGGTGGTGCCGCACTTGCCCGATTGCGATGAGCGCGGGCAACGCGTAGCTCACGACCGGCAGGCGCAGGGCGGCGAAGAACTTGTGCGGCAACGCGGCTAGCTCGAACGGAAGCTGGATGACGCGTCGCCAAGCCTTCTTGCCCTCGCCGAGCCGGCCGGCCAGCGCACACATCGTGAGGATGGGGACGGAGAAGGTGCGGTCCTTGCCGTAGCGGGCGATGATGGCGGCGATGAGGGAATCAATTGCGAATCGCGAATTGCGAATTGCGAATTGGGCGTTCGGTTGGGCTTCTTGATCCTCCGCCGAAGAGTGCTCCGCCAGCCATGCCTCGGCCCGCCGCACCGTCTGCGGCCACTTCGCTTCCGCGCCGGGCACCGCGCCGAACGCGGCCCAGCCCAGCGCGGTCGTGCTGATGTTCGAGAAGCTCAGGACGGTGTCGCCCCAGCCGCCGTCGGGGTTCTGATGCTCGGCGAGCCAGTGGAGACCCGAGGTGATTGCGGAGTGCGGAGTGCGGAGTGCGGATTGCGGCTCGGGCTTAGCGTGGCGTTGCCACAGTTCGAGTGCGGTGACTGCGGTGGCCGTGGATAGAGCGCTGCTGGACAGCGCGCCTTCCCAGTGGCCATGCGGGCCGCGCTCGGCGAGCAGGGCGGCGCGGGCTTTTGCCAAGGCGCGTTCTAGCCGCGCGCGGTCAATCGCGGGCGCTGGGGCTTGGTTAGGTCCGGCGGGGGTCACGCGGCTAGGCTACCGGGGGAAGTGCTTTCTTTTCACGCTCGTTCGCGGCGCGGCGTTCGGAGAAGAAACTCAGGAGCATGGCGCGGCACTCTTCCTCGCGGACGCCGCGCGTGATGTCGCACTGGTGGTTGAGGCCGGGGAATTGCAGCAGGTTCAACGCGCCGCCGGCCGCGCCGCCTTTCGCATCGCCGACGCCGAACACGACGCGGGGGAAGCGGACATGGACAATCGCGCCAGCGCACATGGGGCACGGCTCCTTCGTGACGTAGAGCGTGCAGTCGTTGAGCCGCCAGTCGCCGACGGCTTCCTCGGCCTGTGTGATGGCGAGCATCTCGGCGTGGGCGGTGGCGTCTTTGAGCAGCTCCACTTGATTGAACGCGCGGGCGATGATGCGGCCGTTCCGCACGACGACGGCGCCGACGGGGACTTCCTCGGCTTCGTAGGCGCGGGCGGCGAGGCGGAGGGCTTCACCCATGAAGTAGCTGTCGCTGTGCAGGTCAATGATGGGCTCGTCAGTCACGGTGGGAGGAGAGCATGAAGGAGGCCGAAGGGGCACGAAGGAAATCAGTTCGGAGCGCCGGGCTCCGACCCGCGTTGCAGTGGGGAGAAGCGGAGTGCCAGCGATGTAGGGCAGGCGTCCAGCCTGACCTACATGGGGTGCATCTCGCGGTGCGCTTGCTGCAATGCGGCGAGGAGTAGCTGCCAGTCGGCGGCCGTGGTTTCCCAGCCGGCGCTGAAGCGGAGGGCGCGGGCGGCTTCGGCGGGGGTGTAGCCCATCGCGGTGAGGACGGGGCTGGGTTCTTCTTTGCCGCTGGCGCACGCGGAGCCGGTGGAGACGGCGACGCCGAGCTTGTCGAGCTTCACGACCCAGCGGGTGCGGCAGTCCACCGCAGGCATCAGAATGGAAATGGTATTCCACAATCGGGAAAACTTGGCTCCCACGATTTCCGTGCCGGGCAGTTCACAGAGCAAACGGTCGATGACGGCCTTTTGCATACCAGACTTGCGCATGAGGGCCGAAGAATGCGATTGGCTTTCAAAGTTCATGTCGCCTTCCCGCACTTGGAGCGCCGCCACCATAGCAAGCACCCCCGCCACATTCTCCGTTCCAGCCCGGCGGGCCTCTTCCTGAGACCCGCCGCGCAAGAGCGGCGTCACGCGGCCTTTTGCTGGGCACTTGAGAAAACCCACGCCGCGTGGCCCGCCAAATTTGTGCGCGCTGCCGCTGGCAAAATCGCATTCGCCAATGCCGTATGCACACAGTTTGCCGATCCACTGCACTGCATCGCAGAAGAACGGCACTTCCCGTTCTCGGCAGAGTTTGAGTGCCTCATTCCAGGGTTGGATAACGCCGGTTTCGTTGTTCGCAGCCATCACGGCGAGCAGGCCCGGGCGGCTGCGTTTCAGTTTCTTCGTGAGCCAATTCAAATCCACCACGCCGTCGCGGGTGACGGGGATGAGGCGGTGGCGCTTTGGGAAGTGGTGGCGGGCGGCTTCGGTCACGCAGGGGTGCTCAATAGCGGAGAGCCAGACTTCGGCGTCGGGCGGAAGCGTGCGCGCGGCGTGTTGGAAGACGGTGCTGGCGGACTCGGTCGCGCCGGAGGTGAAGACGAGGTCGAGGGCGTCGCAGCCGAGGAGGGCGGCGAGTTTTTGACGGGCTTCACTCAGGGCGGCGTCGGCACGGGCACCGAGGCGGTGGAGGCTGGAGGGGTTGCCGATGAAGCGCTCGGTCGCGGCCAGCCAAGCATCGCGTGCGGCGGGGTGGAGCGATGTCGTGGCGTTGTGGTCGAAGTAGAGCACGGGTCACTTGCTCGCGCTGGCTTGGATGAAAGCGCGGAAAAGGTGGGCGAAGTGCGGGTAGCGGTCGTAGAGGCGCTCGGGGTGGAACTGGACGGATTGGAGGAAGGGGAGGTGCGACGGATCTTTCAGTTCCATCGCTTCGATGACGCCGTCGGTGGTGGTGCCGGTGACGCGAAGGGCGTCGGCGAGGCGGGCGACGGCTTGGTGGTGCGTGCTGTTCGTGCCGGTCTGCGTGGTGGCGAAGAGGGCGGCGAGTTGGGAGTCGGAGGCGAGAGTGACGTGGTGGACCAAATCGAACTTGCGCTCGACTTGCTTGTGCGCGAGCGCACCGGGGAGTTGCGTGGGGATGTCCACGATGAGGGTGCCGCCGAGGGCGACGTTGAGCATTTGATGGCCGCGGCAGATGCAGAGAAGCGGTTTGCGCTGGCGGAAGATTTCCTTCACGAGAGCGAACTCCAATGCGTCGCGCGCGGGTTCCACTTCGCCGAGCTTCGCGGCCAATTCAGGTGGCGTGTCGGGTGCGTAGTGTTTGAGTTCGATGTCATCGCCGCCGGTGAGCAGCACACCGTCAGCACGGCGGAGGAGTTCGGCGATTTGGTCGTGTGTGGCGGTGACGGGGAGGACGAGGGGCATCCCGCCGGCGTCGTTGATGGCTTGCGTGTAGCGGTTCGAGAGACTGATCGAGGAGTCGGCAAACTCGACGCCGGCGGCCTGCTGGCAAGGGGTGACGAGGATGAGCGGGGGCATGGGAGATTTATAAGGAGAGCAGGAAATCAGGAGGGAGCGGCGCGGGGACGGCGTAAAAACTCAGGTCTTTCAGCTGCCTTCTTGCTCTCCTAATGAAGTCCTGCCGCCTCATGACTCCTCGTCGAGGTTCGTTCCGGGGAAGCGGTCGTAAATCATCTTCTTCACGCGGGTCTCCTCGTCGGGGGGGAGGAGGCGGCGGTTGATGCGGCGGCGGACGGTGTCGAGTAGTTCGAGCCAGTCTTCGAGCGGGGGAGCTTTGATGGGCTCCCAGTCTTCGGCGCGCTTGAGTTGGTGGAAGAAGAGCCACTCGCGACCGAAGCGGCGGGCAGAAATTTCTAGTTTGGTGCCGTCCTCGTTTTTGCGGGTCCAGCCGACTTCAGATTTGATGGCCATGGTTGGGGAAGTGAAGAGTGAAGAGTTGGCGGTGGTGACTGGCTCAGTAATTACTTCCGTCTTTGTTTCGACTTACTCCGGCAAATCCACGCTGGCCACGGCCATCGCCGCGATACCCTCCTCGCGGCCGATGAAGCCCATCTGCTCGTTGGTGGTGGCTTTGATGCCAACTTTCTTTGGGTCGAGGCCGAGGGCGGCAGCGATGTTGGCTTTCATGGCTTGGACGTGGGGCATGAGCTTGGGGGCTTGGGCGATGAGGGTGGCGTCCACGTTGATGAGGCGGCCTTGGCGCAGGGTGACTTGGCGGGCGGCTTCTTCGAGGAAGATGCGACTGGGCGCGCCTTTCCAACGTGGGTCGGTGTTCGGGAAGAACTGGCCGATGTCGCCCTCGCCAATCGCGCCAAGCACGGCGTCGGTGATGGCGTGCATGAGCGCGTCGGCGTCGGAGTGGCCGTCGAGGCCCTTCGTGTGCGGAATGTCCACGCCGCCGAGGATGAGTTTGCGCCCCTCGGTCAGTTGGTGAACGTCGTAACCAATGCCGACGTGAATCATGTTGTTGTAGCGTTCGGTATTCAGCAGTTAGCGATCAGCTCTCAGCGGCGAAGATTCTGGAGCCTTTGCTTCCGCGCGGGTGGCTGGCCGTGAAAGCCGAACGATTGCCTCAAGCGGGCTTGCCGCCCTTGATGCTCGTGACGCGGTAGCAGTGGAACTCGCCGAGTTCCTTGTGCGAGATGGTCGCGCGGTCGGCTTCGATGATCTTGAAGACCTTTTGATAGACCTCGGGGCCGATGAGCACCTGGCCGTCGTGTGCTCCCTTGCAGTAGTGCGAGGCGCGAGTGATGCCGCTGCCCAGGGCGACGAACTCCATCCGGGCGCCGGATCCGATGAAGCCGTGCAGCACCTCGCCGATGTGGACGCCCACGGCGACCTCGCAGTGCGGACCTTGGCCTTTGCGCTTGGCGTTGATTTCCTTGACCGATTGCTCCACCGCGACGGCGGCGCAGACAGCTTTCTCATTCTGCTGCAAGTCTGCCTCGGGCGCACCGAAGACGGCGATGATTTCTTCCCCACCGGATTTGACCAGCGTGCCGTCGTAGCGGAAGACGGCGTCGGTCACCGCGCCGAGATAATCGCGCAGCAATGAAGCGGCTTCCGTCGGCGCGAGCTCGGGGATGGCAGCAAAGCCGCGCAGGTCGGCGAAGAGGACAGGGATTTCGGTCCTCTGCGTGCCGGGTTGAATGCGTTCGAGGCGGAGGTTTTCGAGCAGGCGCTCCTGCACGCGCGGCGGGAACTTCGTGGTGATGCGGCCCAGTAAGGACGCGTTGTGCGCGAGCTTCGCCTGCAAGTCTTGATTGTAGATGATGACGCCGATGTAGTGAGCGACGGCGAGGAGGAACTGCATGTCGTCCTCGCTGAAAGGCTCGCTGCGCTGCGGGTCGTCGAGATAGATCGCGCCCAGCGGCTTCTCCTTGAGCAGGAGCGGGGCATACATGCCGGTCTCGACGGTGACGAGTCGCTTGTCGAGCAGGATGGTCTCGTTCGTGCGCTGGAGGATGAATCCGTGGGCTTCCTCCATGACGCGGCGGGCGAGGGACTCGCTGACGATGACCTCGCCCTGCGGAATGCTCGCGCCGACCTGCACGCGACCGGTGGCGGCGTCGCGCAGCATGAGGGCACCGCGCTTCGCGCCGGGGATGAGCGTGAGCACGCGCGTGAGAATGGCCTGAAGCATGTCCGGCAGCCGCATGTCGGGCGTGAAGGACAATGGGACTTGATAAAGGCTTGCGAGGCGGCGTTTGAAATCCGCGTCAGCCGCAGTATCGGAGGTGACAGAAACGAGGGCCGGTGTCGGTGCGGGAGTTGTAGGTGCAGGAGGCTTGGGCGTGGGGGAAGCCTTGAGGGGCTCGCTTTGGGGAGTCGGGGCGGTCGCGGTCGCAGCGGTTGCAACGACCTTCGGGACGAGCGGGATGCCTGCGGGCATGACGCCGATACCAGGCTTGGGTGGAAGAATTCCCTGTGGTGCGGGAGTCGGGGGTGCCGTGCCGGATGCTGTAGGGACCGGCGCGGCAGCCGCAGTGGCAAATTCGACGCGGACCGAAGTCTCGCCGGTGCGGATGACGCTGTTCGTGGTGAGTGGCGCGTTCTCGATGTATTCCCCGTCCACGACCGTGCCGTTGGTGCTGCGCAGGTCCTCGATCCACACCTCGCCGTTGGCGACCTTGATGCGGCAATGCTTCCGCGAAACGGTGGGGTCGGCACCGAAGTCGAGGTCCGGCGCGCTCAACGGGCTGAGGCGACCAATGAGAACCTCGCCCCGGTCGAAGGTGCGGATTTCTTCTTTGCCCTGATAGCTGTAGATGACTCGCATATGCTTGTCGGCGCTATTGAACTGGCGTCTCTGCCGGAACTCGCCGGGTCTTCCGGCGAACCGTGGCAGTTATTAGGTAAGGAGACTAAGCATCCGGCAGCCCCAACAGCAAGCACTTGCTGGGAAACGGTTCGGCTCATCTTACTCCAAAGCGGGCTTCCGGCACGTGCTCCAGTCAAATGCGCTCGCTGCTGAGGTGCAGCCTTGACCCGTGCGCACGCCGTCTGTTGAACTGCGTCCATCAATCGCATGACGACGGGTCTCCTCGCCATTACCAGTGAAGTCAGCCTCTGGCCGCTGGCCGTGCTGTTGATTTCCGTGGCGTTCGTCGTGGTGCTCATCTCGGTCATGCGGGTCCACGCGTTCCTCGCGCTCATCCTCGCGGCCATGCTCGCGGGCCTGATGGCGGAGCAATTGCCCGGAGCGAAGGCCCGCGTGCCCAAGCCGGATTCACCCGTGGTCGCGACCGATGGCAAGGCGCTGAAGAGCCACTGGGTGCAGGCTGTGGAGCTGACCAGCATCGAGTTCGGGCGCACCGCTGGCAGCATCGCCCTTGTCATCGGGCTGGCGACCATCATCTCCATGTGCCTGATGAAAAGCGGCGCGGCGGACAAAGTCGTGCGGCGCTTCCTCGCCTTCTTCGGAGAGCGCAACGCCGGCGTCGCGCTCCTCCTCAGCACCTACGTCCTCTCTGTGCCCATTTTCTTTGACACGGCGTTCATGCTCATGGTGCCGCTGGCGCGTGCGCTGCGCCTGCGCACGGGGAAGGACTATTTGCTCTACGTCATGGCCATCTGCGGCGGCGGCGTCATCACGCACTCGATGACGGTGCCGCACCCCGGCCCCCTCGCGATGGTCGAGAACCTGAAGATTGACGTGGGCGTGTCCATCCTCGCGGGCATTCTCGTGGGCCTCGTCCCGCTGGCGGTGGGCTGGTTCGTCTGCAAATGGCTCAACGCCCGCTTCGACGTGCCGATCCGCGAAACGCCGGGCACGACGCTCGCCGAACTGCGCGCCGCCGTGGACAAGCCGGAGTCCGAGTTGCCGTCCTTCGCGTGGTCCATCGCGCCGGTCATCCTGCCCATCGCGCTCATCAGTCTCGCGTCGTTCATGGCCATCGGGAAGGGCAACGCCGGCTTCGTGAAATTTTTCGGCGGCAAGGAGTCGTTCGATTCAGCCTTCGCCTTCCTCGAGTTCATCGGCAACAAAAACGTCGCGCTGCTCGCCGGCGCGCTCATCTCGATCTTCGTGCTGGCCCGGCAGAAGGGTCACACCGTGGCGAAGATTTGCGAACTCATCACGCTGCCGCTAGAGACCGCCGGCAGCATCATACTCATCACGGCGGCCGGCGGTGCGTTTGGCCTCATGCTGCGCAACGTCGGCGTGGGCGAGGCCATCAAGGCCGCCGCTGCCGGCCACGATCTCAATATGCTCTGGCTCGCCTACCTCGTTGCCGTCGTCCTCCGCGTCGCGCAAGGCTCCGCCACCGTCGCCATGCTCACGACCTCCGCGATGGTGTATCCCATCATGACCGCCGGCAGCGGTCTGCCGTGTGACCCGCTTTACCTTTTCCTCGCCATCGGCTTCGGCGGCTTCGCGCTGTCGTGGATGAACGACAGCAGCTTCTGGATCGTGAGCAAACTCGGCGGCCTGACCGAGGGCGAGACGCTCAAGACCTGGACCGTGCTGCTGACGGTGAACTCGTTCGTCGGCATGGTCGCGACCTGGCTGCTCTCACTGGCTTTCCCGTTCCCGATGGGCAAGCCGGGGCAGTGAAGAAAGTAGCCAGTATTCAGTGTCCAGTAATGCGTGCGCGACAACCGACTGAATACTGAACACTTTCCCCCTCGTCCCCTTTCGACTCATGCACCTTCATACCCTCCTCGCCGCCACCCTCCTCGCCGTCTCGACGCACGCCGCCAACTGGCCGCAGTTCCGTGGTGACGCCGCCGCCTCCACCGGCACCGGTAACGGCAAGGTGCCCGTCCACTTTGGGCCGAAGACCAATCTCGTCTGGAGCACGGAACTTCCCCCCGGCCACTCCTCCCCCGTGCTGTGGGGCGACCGCATTTTCCTCACCGGCGTGGACAGCGGCAAGCTCGTCACGCTCGCGCTCGATCGCCCCTCGGGCAAAGTCCTCTGGAGCACGCCCGCGCCCGCCGAGAAGCTCGAAGCCGCGCACCGCATCAGCAACCCCGCCGCGCCCACTGCTTGCACGGACGGCGAACGCGTCGTTGTCTATTTCGGATCCTACGGGCTGCTCGCGTATGACTTCGCGGGCAAAGAACTCTGGCGGCACCCGCTGCCGGTGCCCGTCGTGGAGTTTGGCGCGAGCAGCTCGCCGATCATCGTCGGGGACCTCGTCATCCAGCTTTGCGACAGCGATGTGGATTCCTTCCTCGTCGCCGTGGACAAGCGCACCGGCAAGCAGGCGTGGAAAAGCGCGCGGCCTAGCCACCGGCGCGGTTTCGCGACGCCCTTCGTCTGGCGGCACGACGGCATCGAGGAACTCATCGTCAACGGCTCGCTGAAACTTTCCTCCTACGATCCGAAGACCGGCGCGCTGCGCTGGACGTGTCGCGGCATGGCCCGCGTTGCAAACGCCTCGCCTGCCGCCGGCGATGGCCTGCTGTTCATCGCGAGCTGGAACATGGGCAGCGACGCGAGCGACAAGCTCGTGCTGCCGCCGCACGCCGAGTTCCTCGCGCTGCAGGACAAGAACGCGGACGGCAAGCTCGCGAAAGACGAGTTCCCCACCGGCCCGTTCAAGGACCGCTTCAGCCAGTTCGACCTCGACAAGGACGGCTTCGTGACCAAGGCGGAATACGACGGGATGGGCGAGCAGTTCGTGCAGGCGGAGAACTCCATCTTCGCCATCAAGCCAGGCGGGCGCGGCGACATCACCGACACGCACGTGGTGTGGAAGCACAACCGCAGCCTGCCCTACGTGGCCTCGCCGGTTTATCACCAAGGCCGCATCTACACGGTGCGCAGCGGCGGCATGGCCACGTGCTACGACGCGAAGACCGGCGAGGCCAGCTACCGCGACGAGCGGCTCGGTGCGCTCGGCGACTACTACGCGAGCCTCACGGCAGCGGACGGCCATGTGTTCGCCATCTCCCAGAAGGGCACTGTGACTGTCTTCAGCGGCAGCAGCGCGCCCGACGTGCTGGCCCGGAATGAAATGGGCGAGACATCCATGTCCACCCCCGCGATTGTGGACGGCAGAATCTACCTGCGGACGGAAAAGCGGCTGCTGTGCTTCGGGAAGTAGCGGCTTCAGCTCGCAGAGAGAACGGGTAAAGGCTCCGCGACTTTACGCCGTGGACGTTGCGCTGCCTTATCGGCTACCCGGCAAGCGGCGCGTGGACGATGCCTCTAGCTCGCAGCGACGGCGCCGTCGGTGGCGGCGGCGGCGTTTTGCGAGAAGGTAAGTTTGCCCTCGGCCATCGAAACCTGCACCGGTTCGCCGGGGTTCAAGTTGCCGCGCAGCAGCTCTTCGGCGAGCGGGTCTTCGAGATGTTTCTCCACGCTGCGGCGCATCGGGCGCGCGCCGTATTGCGGGTCGAATCCTTTCTCCAGGAGGAAATCCTTCGCCTTATCGTCGAGCACGAGTTGGATGTTCTTGTGCTTGAGCCGCTCCATGACCTTCGTGGCTTCGAGGTCGAGGATGGTGATGAGATCGGGCTTGGTGAGCTGGCGGAAGACGATGACGTCGTCGAGGCGGTTCAGGAACTCGGGGCGGAAAGCCTTCTTCGCCTCATCGAGGGTCTTCTCTTTCATCTTCTCGTAGCTGAACTCGTCCTTGGACGCGCCGAAGCCGATGACGTTATTTTTCTTCAGCGTCTCGGAGCCGACGTTCGAGGTGAGCAGGATGATGGTGTTGCGGAAGTCGATCACGCGGCCGGTGTTGTCGGTGAGTTTGCCCTCCTCAAGGATTTGGAGAAGCATGTTCATCACGTCGGGGTGCGCCTTCTCGATCTCGTCGAAAAGCACAACGCAATACGGCTTCCGGCGAACCTGCTCGGTGAGCTGGCCGCCTTCTTCGTAGCCGACATAGCCGGGCGGTGAGCCGACGAGGCGCGACACGGTGAACTTCTCCATGTATTCGCTCATGTCGAGCTGCACGAGGTTCTTGGCGTCGCCGAACATCTGCTCCGCGAGTGTCTTGGCGAGGAGGGTTTTGCCCACGCCGGTCGGGCCGAGGAGCGCGAAGGTGCCGATGGGGCGCTTCGGGTCTTTCAAGTCCGCGCGCGAGCGGCGGAGGGCCTTGGCCATCGCGAGCACGGCGTCGGTCTGGCCGACGACGACCTTGGCGAGCACCTTCTCGACCTCAAGCAGGCGCTGCGTTTCGTCCTTCTCCATGCGCTTGAGCGGGATGCCCGTCCACTTGGAGACGATGTGGAGGATGTCGTCCTCGTCCACCTTGACGCGCTTCTCGTCCTTCGCCTCGCGCCAGGTCTTGAGCGTGGCTTCGAGCTTCTCCTTCGCCTGCTTTTCCTTGTCGCGATAGGAGGCCGCCCCCTCGAAATCTTGTTCCTTGATCGCGCGTTCCTTTCGGTTCTTCAGTTCCTCAATCTCTGCTTCCTGATCCTTCAAGTCCGGTGGGCGGGTCATCGCGCCGATGCGCGCACGCGAACCGGCCTCGTCCATCACGTCAATGGCTTTGTCCGGCAGAAAACGCCCGGTGATGTAGCGGTCCGAGAGCTTCACGGACGCCTCGACGGCGGCGTCGGTGATCTCGGCGCGATGGTGCTCCTCATATTTACAGCGCAGTCCCTTGAGGATGGAGATGGCGTCCTCGATGGACGGCGGTTCGACCTTCACGGACTGGAAGCGGCGCTCGAGCGCGGCGTCCTTCTCAATGTATTTGCGATACTCGTTGAGCGTGGTCGCGCCGATGCACTGCATCTCGCCGCGCGAGAGGGCGGGCTTGATGATGTTGCTGGCGTCCATCGTGCCTTCGGCGCTGCCCGCGCCGACGATGGTGTGCATCTCGTCAATGAAGAGGATGATATTCTTGTTCTTCCGGATCTCGTCCATCACCGCCTTGATGCGTTCCTCGAACTGGCCGCGATACTTCGTGCCCGCCACCATCAATGCGAGGTCCAGCACGATGACGCGCTTGTCGCGGAGGAGTTCGGGCACGTTGCCCTTCACGACTTCCTGCGCGAGGCCCTCGACAATCGCGGTCTTACCCACGCCCGCTTCGCCGAGCAGCACGGGGTTGTTCTTCGTGCGGCGGCAAAGAATCTGGATGACGCGCTCAATCTCCGTCTTGCGCCCAATGACGGGATCCATGTCGCCCTTGCGCGCGATCTCCGTGAGATCGCGGCCAAACGCTTTCAACGCCGGCGTCTTGTTCTCGCCCTTCTTGTCGCCGCTTTCCTTCTTGTCGCCCTCGCCACCGCCGGCGGTTTCCTCGCCTTGGTTCTGAAAGTTAGGGTCGAGCTCCTTCAGGATTTCCTGGCGCACAGCCTCGATGTCAATGTCCAGTTCCTTGAGCACCTTCGCCGCGACGCCGTCGCCTTCGCGGAGCAGGCCCAGCAGAATGTGCTCGGTGCCGACGTAAGTATGGTTGAGCGCCTTGGCCTCCTTCGAAGCGAGCGCGAGCACCTTCTTGACGCGCGGGGTGTAGGGGATGTTGCCGACCTGCTTCTGGTCGGGGCCGGCTTTGGATTGTTTCTCGACTTCCTGCCGGACGGTCTCGAGGTCGAGGCCCATCTTCTGGAGCACGTTCACGGCAACGCCCTGCCCGAGCTTGATGAGGCCGAGGAGCAGATGCTCCGTGCCAACGAAATTGTGGTTGAACCGGTCCGCTTCCTTCCGCGCGAGTGCCAGCACCTGCTGCGCGCGGGGGGTGAAGTTGCTCATCTCATCGCTCATGGGTTAAAA
>CAMBZO010000005.1 GCA_945872195.1 Akkermansia muciniphila
CCCATCGGTGCGAAACCGCTGCGCGAGTGGCTCACCCCCGGCGCGAAGGTTTGCGTCAACTTCACCGACATCACGCGCGCCACGCCGAACCACCGCATCATCCCGTGGGTGTTGGAATACCTCGCGAAGCACGGCGTCACCCGCGACCAAATCACGCTGCTCAACCAGACCGGCACGCACCGGCCGAACACCAAGGCCGAGCTGGAGAAGATGCTCACGCCCGAAGTCGTCGCGAACTACTGCGTCATCAACCACGAGTGCGAGCATGACGCGGACATGGTGCAGTTCGGCACCACGCGCACGGGGGCACCCGCGCTCCTCAACCGCCATTGCGCCCACGCCGACGTGCGCATCATCACGGGCTTCATCGAGCCGCACTTCTTCGCCGGCTTCAGCGGCGGGCCGAAAGGCATCGCGCCGGGCGTCGCGGGTCTGGCCACGGTCATGAGCAACCACGGCGCGCAGAACATCGGCGACCCGCGGGCGGCCTTCGGCATCACGGACGGCAACCCGCTGTGGGAAGAACTCCTCGACATCGCGCTGCGCGTCGGCCCGAGCTTTCTGCTCAACGTCACGCTCAACGAGACCAAGCAGATCACGAACGTCTTCGCCGGCGACCTGAAGACGGCGCACAAGACGGGCTACGAATACGTCCGCAAGTCCGCCATGCAGCGGGTGAAGGAACCGTTCGACATCGTGGTGACGACGAACAGCGGCTACCCGCTGGACATGAATCTCTATCAGGGCGTGAAGGGCATGAGTGCGGCGGCGCGCATCGTGCGCCCCGGCGGGCTCATCATCCTCGCCTGCGAATGCAGCGAGGGCGTCCCGGCCAACAGCCCGCTGGATAAGCTCCTGCGCAGCGCGGCCAGCTCCGAGGAAATCCTGGCGATGCTCGCCACGCCCGGCTTCGTGAAGCCCGAGCAGTGGCAGGCGCAAATCCAGGCGCTCATCCAGCGCAAGGCGGAGGTGCTGGTTTACAGCAAGTTGTCGGATGAAGTGCTGGCCTCGGCGCACCTGAAGCCGTGCCGCGACATTGGTGCAGAAGTCGCGGCGCGGCTAGCGGCGCTCGGACCCGAATCGCGCGTCGCCGTGCTGCCGCAAGGACCACTGACGATTCCGTATCTGGCGTGAGCCTTCCCAGTAGGTCAGCGCGTCTCGCCTGACTTCTGTTCGGTAGAGCCGCTTGAGCGGGAATTGAAAGTGCGAAGGACAGGCGGGACGCGCTGTCCTACTTCACTTCTTCACCAGCCAGACATTCCGGTAGAACACCGGGTTGCCGTGGCCTTGGAGCTGGATGGCGCCGCCGGTCGGGTCTTCCTTCTTGCCGCCGCCGGTGGGGCCGGTGATTTCCACCTTGTCGTGGATAAGCACGTTGTTGTGCTTCACGGTGATGACGGCGTTCTTCGTCTTCTTGCCTTCGCCGTCGAACTTCGCGGCGGTGAAATCAATGTCGTAGGACTGCCACACGAGGGGCGGGAAACACATGTTCACGCTCGGCTCGGTCTTCGAGTAGATGCCGCCGCACTCGTTGTTCAGCCCCTTGAGGCCGAAGCTGTCCAGCACCTGCACCTCGTAGCGGTCCTGCATATAGACGCCGCTGTTCGCCCGGCCCTGGCCGCGACCGAGCGGCTTGAAGGGCAGGATGAACTCGACGTGCAACGTGTAGTTCTGAAAATCCGCCTGCTTCGTCTTGCTGCCGGAGGCGAGGAGCTTGCGGCCCAACTCGTCGAAGTGCCCGCCCGCGAAGGCATCGCAGTTCGAGCCATCGAAGAGCACCACCGAGCCCGCCGGGGCTTTCGCGCCGAGCGTGGGGCTTTGGCGGAGCACGCGCTTCATCGCGAACTTCCCCCGCCCGCCCTCGCCGGTGAGCAAGTCCTTCGTGAGCGACGCCTTCCAAGCCTCCTTCTCGAACGCGACTTTCTCGCCCTCGCGCTTCGCCTCGATTTCAATCTTCGGCGACTTGTCCCAGCCCGCGCCCGGCAGGCCGCCGTTGTGGAAGACCACGCGGAACGTGTCGTTGCCGAGCGCGATGACTTGTGCGCCGAGCTTGTCGCCGGCGAACTCGCCTTGCAGGTCATAGTCCGGCCCGGCGGCGCGGGCATCGCCCTCGGTGAGGAAGGTGCCGGGTTCAGGCTTCGCGTCGGCGGCGAGGCCGAGCGTGGCAGCGGCGAGGAGGGCGGTGAGGAGGAACGGGAGTTTCATGGTGTTGGTTTGCTCAAAAGCAAAGCGCGGGCAAAACTGCCCGCGCTACTGGTGGAGGGTTGAGATTACTTCGCGGCGAGGGCGGCCTCGATGGCCTTCACGACTTGCGGCGCGTCGGGGGCCGTGCTTGGCTCGAAGCGGGCGATGACCTTGCCATCGCGGCCGACGAGGAACTTGCCGAAGTTCCAGCCGATGTCCTTGCCGCCCTCGCCGATGAGGGTCTTGTAGAGCGGGTGACGGTTCGCGCCGTTGACCTCGAGCTTGTCGAACATCGGGAAGGTCACGTTGAACTTCGTGGAGCAGAACGAGAGGATTTCCTCATTGGTGCCCGGCTCCTGCTTGCCGAACTGGTTGCAGGGGAAGCCGGCGACGACGAGGCCCTGGGCCTGGTATTTCTTGTAGGTGGCTTCGAGGCCGTTGTATTGCGGCGTGAGGCCGCACTTGGAGGCGACATTGACGACGAGGATGACTTTGCCGGAGAAAGCCTTGAGCGAGGTGTCCTTGCCTTTGATGTCCTTGACGGGCGCGTCATAGACGGACGCGGCGGTGAGTGCGGAGGCGGTGAGCATGAGGGTGGCGAGCAGGGCAGTGAGTTTCATTTTCAAGTGTGTTGGTTCAACGAACGAGTTACCGACGGGCCACCGGGGATCCGGATTCAGCCAGAGGATTGGCCACAAAAAAGCACAGAAGGCACAAAGAGGAATCGGGGATTGGGTTCCTCCGCCTTTGTGCCTGCTGTGCCTCTTTGTGGCAAAAGCCTTCTTCGCGGCTCACTTCGCCGCCACCCACCAGATGTTCCGGTAGAAGATGGGGTTGCCGTGGTCTTGAAGCTGGATGGGGCCGGGCGTCGCGCCTTCCTTCAGGCCGGCGGCGGTGGTGGCGCTGTTGACCAGAGCCTTGTCGTGGATGAGCACGCCGTTGTGCTTCACGGTGAGCGTGGCGTCCTTGGTCTTCACGCCGGCGGCGTCGAACTGCGCCTCGGTGAACTCGATGTCGTAGGTCTGCCAAGTGAGCGCCGGGAGGCACATGTTCACGGCGGGGCGGTGCTTGGTGTAGATGCCGCCGCACTCGTTGTTCTCGCCCTTGAGGCCGAAGCTATCCAGCACCTGCACCTCGTAACGGTCCTGAAGATAAACGCCGGAGTTGCCGCGATCCTGTCCGCGCCCGAGGGGCTTGAAGGGAAGGAAGAACTCGATGTGCAACGTGCCGCTCTTGATGAGTTCCTTCGACTTCGTGCCGCAGCGGAGCAACTTGCGGTCATCCAGCTTGCCGTTCTGCCACGCGTCGGCGCTGGAGCCGTCGAAGAGCACCTGCGCGCCAGCGGGTGGCTTGGCGAGGAGACTGGGGCTTTGGCGGAAAACTTTGATGAGCTTGAAGGCCTTGCCCGCGGCGTCCGCGCCGGTGAGCAGGCCCCCGGCAACGGTGCCGCTCACTTTGCCGTCAGCGCTCTTGAAAACGGCCTTCGCCCCGTCAAGCGCGCCTTCGACTTCGGTCTTCGCGGACTTGTCCCAACCCGCGCCGGGCAAGCCGCCTGGGTGCAGCACGAGGCGGAATTTGCTGTCGCCCAGCGCGATGACCTGCGCGCCCTGACCGGCATCGGCGTATTCGCCTTGGAGGTCGAAGTCCGGGCCAGCCGCGCGCGCGTCGGCCTCGGTGAGGTAGGCGGGCCTGGGGTTGGGTTTGGGGGCGTCGGCGGCGAGGAGCGGCAACGCCGTCAGCAGCGACAAGAGGGTGAGGCAGTTTTTCATAGGTAAAGTTTGTGGCAGACCCTTCGTGATACGAGAGCACGCACGCAGGCTGAAGCCTGCGACTGCGGGTTACTTCGCCGCCACCTTGTGAATGGTGCTGTAAATCTCGCTGGTCACCGGCGCGCCGTCCGCGGCCTTGAGGTTGAATTTAATCTTCATCTGCATGGCCGGGGTCAGCTCGGAGAGTTTCAGCGTAACGGTTTTCTTGTCCGCACTGAGCATGACGCTCGTGACTTCGAGTTTGTCGTGCTGCTTGACCTTTGCGTCCTTCGTCGAGACTTCAGGCGAGCCGTAGCCGCCGGAGTAGATATAATTCCACAGCTCAACGTTCCAGTTGCCGATGTCCTTGGCGCTGGCCTCGTCGAGCGGTGCGGTGAAGGTGATGCGCACGCCGTCCTTCGAGACGTGCAACGCCTGCGGCATCCGCACCGGCGCGCCGGTGTAACGCACTCGGCTGAACCCGCCGTCGCGCACGCCCGCGGTCTGCCAACCGCGCAGGCCGGTGGTGTAAAGCTGGCCGTCCTTGGGGCTGAAGCGGCCGCGCATCGTGCCGCTGGGGAATTTTAGCGGGAACTGCACCATCCCCGCCTGCACCGTGCCGTCCACTTCCTGGGGCATGACGGCGAAGAGCGTGCCCTTGCCGTAGCTCATGAAGAGCATCTGGCCGTTGAACGGGCCCCACTTCGTGCCCTCCACCCACGCCTGCCCGCCGCTGGAGTTGTCCATGCTCATCGGCAGCCAGCACATCGGCTGGTCGTAAGCGTGGATGTTGTCGTCGGGCGGGGCCTTGCCGTGCGCGGCTTGGCGCATCCCGTAGAAGCCGCCCTCGCGGATGAGGTTCAGCTTGCTGGCGGGCATGTAGTGGCCCTGATTGTCGCTGACTGTGAGCCAGCCGTTCGGGCCGAGGCCACTGCCGTTCGGGGCGCGCAGGCCGGTGGCAAACACGTCGAGCTTCGAGCCGTCCTTGCTGACCTTCAGCATCGTGCCTTGATGCGGCGACTGCACGTTGGGCGGCCACGGCGCGCCCTTGGCATAGAAGAAATTGCCGGCCTTGTCCGTGTGCAGGTCGAGGTTGAACTCGTGGTAGTTCGGCGTCACGACGGTGTCGTTGTTGAAGCACTCGTAGAAGTCCGCCTCGCCGTCGCCGTTCAGGTCATGCAACCGCGTGAGCTGGTCGCGGCAAGTGACGTAAATCTGGCCGCCCACGACCTTAAGGCCGAGCGGCTGAAACATCCCGGTGGCGAACCGCTTCCACGTCAGCTTGCCCTGCGGGTCATTGAGGCCGCCGACAATCCACACATCGCCGTGGAAGCACGCAATCGCCGCGCGACCATCCGGCAGGAAGTCGAAGCCGCCGAAGAAGGTCTTCGAGTTCCACGGGTTCGGGACGGGCGGCGTGAGGTCATCCACCACGTAAGGGCCGTCGGTGGTGCCGGGCACGGTCTGCACCACGACGGGTTCAGTCCAACGGCCCGCCGCGCCCTTGGTGAGGGCGGCGAGGCTGGGGAGTTTGGCGGCGCTGTTCAACGCGGCTTCCACGGGGGCGAAGTCCGACTTCGCACCCTTCCAGAGCGCGATGCGGAAGGACTGCTTGCCCGCAGGAATCTTCGCGAGCACACGGCCGTTCGCGTTCTCGAGCGTGACGCCTTTGCCGCCCTGCACCGCGATGGCGAGCGACTGCGCGGGTTCATTCCCCGCGACCGGCAAGTCGAAGGTGAGCTTCGCGCCCGCCGCGCCGCCCGCCGGCACCGCGTCGCACACGACCAGCGTCTGCGGCGTCTTACTGTCCAGCTCGATGGTGCGCGTGACGACATTCGCCTCGCCGACTTTTTCCACGCCCGGCATCTCCAACACCTCAGCGGCGCCGACGGTGTATTTGAGCACCACGTTCCAACCGTTGAGATAGAGGCCGCGATACTTGGCCCACTCGGTCGGGAGACGGCCCTGTTTGTTCGTGCGCCCGTCGTCGAGCTGGCCAGCCATCGCCCAACCGGGGCCGACCTGCGTGCCGAAGAGCGGCTTGCCCAAGACCTCGGGCGGCTGCGGGTGCACAATCTCGACCTGGCTCTTGCCGAACTTGAGGTAGTCGCCCGCCCACGCCACCGAGACGCGCATCAGGTCGGTGTCGTAGCAGACATGCACGTCGCGGTTCGCGCCCACCGAGACGACCACGCCCTTCATAGCGAGGTTGTTGGCGACAGGGAAACCGCTCTTGATGGTGCCGGTGAAGTAAGGCCCGCGCTCAATGCCATCGGTAGTGTTGCCCGCCGGCGCGGCGGACGAGGCGAAGACGATTCCGAGCAAGGCGAGGGTAATGACGATTCGTTTCATAGGTTAGCTTAAGCGCGGGATGGTTTCCGGTTTTCACCCCCGCTGGCAATGTCTTATTCGCGCGCGCCTGTCCTCCACGTCCCGAACGACGAGGATGTCGCCCTCGTGAGCGACCCCGTCGCGGTCGTGTGCAAACCGTGAGTGAAGGCCGGAACGAAACACCCCCGTGACGGCGACCTCACACACGTGCCTCCGAGGCTGGGAGAGGGCGCCAGCGCTTCGTGCCCTTTCGCCATTCCTGAGCCGGCGACCGTAGAAAAAGAAAGTTGTTAGAATCACTCCGACCCGGCAAAACTATGGGTGAGACGGACATTGAAGAGGGCTATCAAAGCCGCCGTCTGCTCTGGCGAACGCGGTAAACTTAAAACGAAACGCATATGTTCTGGAACTGTGGCAAACACCCCGGGATGGAGTTGAACCCCAACCTCTATTCTACTCGTCGCGACTTTCTCAACCGGATGGGCACCGGCTTCGGCTCACTGGCCTTGGCCAGCATGCTCGCCGACCAGGCGAAGGGTCAGGCCGCCAGCGGTAGCTTGCTCGCTCCCAAGCAGCCTCACTATCCCGCCACCGCCAAGCGCGTCTGCCACATCTACTTCAGCGGCGCGCAGTCGCAGGTTGATACTTGGGATCCGAAGCCCGAGATGGCGAAGGCGGAAGGCAAGTCCACGTCGGGCGGCGGTGGCATGGGGCGCGGCAAGATTCTCCCCTCGCCGTTCGCATTTCCGAAATCCGGCAAGAGCGGCTTGGAAATCTCCGAGATCTGGACCGAGCTGTCCAAGTGCGTGGACGACATGTGCATCATCCGGTCGAACTGGACGGATGTGCCGGCGCACGAGGAAGCCACGAAGATGATGACCACGGGCGACTTCCGTCTGCCGAAGCCCTCCATCGGCGCGTGGGTGACCTACGGCCTCGGTTCGGACAACCAGAACCTCCCCGCCTTCGTCGCGATGAACCCGCGCGGCTTCCCCAGCGCAGGCAACGTGAACTGGCAGTCGGCCTTCATGCCCGGCGCGTTCCAAGGCACCTATGTGGACCCGACGAACACGCGCATCGAGCAGATCATCGAGAACATCAAGAGCCAGTTCATTGGTTCCAGTGCCGAGCAGCGTCAGCAGCTCGACCTCCTGAGCAAGATTAACGAGATTCACAAGCAGAAGCGCCAGTCCGACGGCCAACTCGACGCGCGCATCCAGTCCTTCGAACTGGCTTACCGCATGCAGACGGACGCCACCGAGGCGTTCGACATGAGCAAAGAGCCGGACCACATCCTTAAGCTTTACGGTGCTGACGGCATGGGTGAGCAGGCAGTGCAGGCTCGTCAGTTCATCATCGCCCGTCGCCTCTTGGAGCGCGGGGTGAAGTTCGTCCAGTGCTGGAACGGCGGCTGGGATATGCACGCCGGCATTGCCAACGCGGGTCGCAATCGCGCCGCTGCCCTCGACAAACCCATGGCTGGATTCCTCATTGACCTCAAGCAGCGTGGATTGCTCAAGGACACCATCGTCGCGGCCAGCACGGAGTTCGGTCGCAGCGCCACGGAAGACGGTCCCGGTGGCCGCACGCACAACGCCAAGGCGTTTTCCTCATGGCTCGCAGGCGGCGGTGTCAAGGGTGGCACCTCCTACGGCGCGACCGACGAACTCGGCAGCGCGGCCGTTGAGAACAAGGTTCACGTCCACGAGTTCCACTCGACCATCCTGCACGCGTTGGGCTTCGACTCTGAGAAGCTCACCTTCCGCTCCGGTGGCCGTGACTTCCGCCTGACCGACGTGTCGGGCGCGCAACCGGTGAAGTCCATCTTCGCCTAACTCCTTTGGTGAAACCAAGCCGGGCGCGTGTTTCATCACGCGCCCGGCCTTTAGTTTGCGGACGGGTAAAATTGAAATTGCACAGCGAGCACAGACAGAACTGCCTATGAAACCGATGCTGAAATTTGCGGTCGCCGCCACCGTGGCCTGCACCGCCCCGGTCTTCGCACAGGACAAGCCGCTCACGCCCGAGGAGAACGACTACTTCGAGTCGAAGATCCGTCCCGCGCTGATCGAGCACTGCCACAAGTGCCACAGCGGCGACAAGGACGCCAAGATCAAAGGCGGCTTCCAGCTCGATTCCAAGGCGGGTCTGCTCAAGGGCGGCTCCACCGGCCCCGGCCTCGTCGCCGGCCAACCCGACCGCTCGCTCATGATCAAGGCGATGCGTCACACGGACCCAAACCTGCAAATGCCGCCGAAAGACAAGGTTCCTGACTCGGTCCTTGCCGACTTTGAAAACTGGGTCCGCATGGGTGCCCCCGACCCGCGCTCCGGCAAGGCTGCTGCGATCCTCAAGACCGACGAGGACCTCGCGAAGGCCAAGAAGCACTGGGCTTTCCAGCCCGTGGTCAAACCCGAACCGCCCAAGCCCAAGGCGCACTTGAAGTCGTGGATCCAGAACGATATTGACCTGTTCGTTCTCACCAAGCTGGAAGAGAAGGGACTCTTTCCGACACCCAGCGCCGACAAGTGGACCCTCGTCCGCCGCGCCTACTTCGATCTGCTCGGCATGCCGCCCACGGCGAAGGAAGCGGAAGAGTTTGTCGCCGATGAGTCGAAGGACGCGTGGCCCAAGCTCATCGACAAGCTGCTAGCCTCCCCGCACTACGGCGAGCGCTGGGGCCGCTACTGGCTGGACATCGCCCGCTACGCCGACACCCGTGGCGGCAACAACAACAACCGCATGGGCGACAATCGCCTCGTTCACGCCTTCACCTACCGCGACTGGGTCGTCAATGCCATCAACGACGACATGCCTTACGACAAGTTCCTCAAATATCAGATCGCCGCCGACGCCATGCCTGGCACCGAGGCCAAGCACCTCGCTGCGCTGGGCTTCATCACCCTAAACCGCGCGACCAACAACAAGGCGGAGGAGATCGACGACCGCATTGACGCGCTCACCCGGGGCACGATGTCATTCTCGGTTTATTGCGCTCGCTGCCATGATCACAAGTTCGACCCCATCCCGACCAAGGATTACTACTCACTCTACGGCGTCTTCGACAGCTCGACTTACTCGATGGGTGCCAAGCCCGTCATCCAGAAGATCGAGGATACTGCCGCATACCGTGATTACACCGCCAAGAAGGCGCTGAACGAGGCCAGGCTCGAAGCCTACCGTCAGGGTGCGGTAGCGACCTTCGTCGGCGAGGCGAGGGGGAAGACGATCGATTATTTGCTTGCCGTCCACTACTCGAACCTCGGCAACACCAACTATCAGTTCGCTGGCCGGCAGGCCGACCAGCAGCGTTTCGAGACACTCACCAAACTTCAGTTCGAGGTCGCCGGCCCGTGGAAGCGATTCCTCGACCAGCGTGTCAAAGCGAAGGATCCCATCTTCATTCCTTGGGGCGACTACGCCAAACTTCTCGAAGTGGACGAAGTGTCCGACAAGGAATTTACCGCCAAGAGCAGGGAGCTCGCCGAAAAATACATGAGCAAGGACGGCATCCCGATGCAGGGACTCAATCCGCTCGTCGCCAAAGCGTTCTCCACCCCAGTCGCCAGCTTCCGCATCGTCACCGAGCGCTACGCCAAACTCTTCCGAGACGCTGACGCGGCGTGGTTCAGTGCCGTTGTGCTCGATGCCAAGAAAAAGAAAGGCGATGACGATTCCACTCTTAAGAAACTTGCCGACCCTGCGCAGGAGCAACTGCGCCAGGTCTTCTACGGTTCCTACCCTCAGGCATCACCCGTGAACGTCAGCTACGCGCAGCTCTCCCGATTCGACAACAACCGCATCGCCAACGGCGAGGCAGTGTTCACCCTGCAGGGCGACCAACTCGACAGCAACCACCCCGGCGCACCGCTCCGCGCGATGGCCATCAGCGATGCCAGCACACCTCGCAATGCGAAAGTCGCGATCAAGGGCGACCCGCGAAACCTCGGGCCTGAGGCTCCTCGCCAGTTTCTGGAAGTGCTGAACCCGAACCGCAAGCCGTTCAGCAGCAAGAACAGTGGCCGTGCTGAACTCGCTGAGGAAATCGCCAGCAAGAACAACCCGATGACCGTTCGCGTGCTCATCAACCGCGTCTGGATGAACCATTTTGGCGGCGCGTTGGTTCGCACCCCCACCGACTTCGGCGTCCGCGCCGACGACCCCACGCACCCGGAGTTGCTCAACTACCTCTCCGCCTGGGTTATGGAAAACGACTGGTCAGTCAAGAAGCTCCACAAGCTCGTCATGACCTCGGCCACCTACATGCAGGGCAGCGACGACCGCGCCAAGCCAATGCTCAATGACCCCGCGAACCTCTACGTGTGGAAGATGAACCGCCGCCGTCTTGACTTCGAGGGCTTCCGCGATTCGCTCCTGACGGTCAGCGGCAAGCTCGACCCCAAGCTCGGAGGCCCGCCCGTGAGAATTACCCCCGAGGGTGGCAATCCGATGCAATACAAGGACGATCCCTACCGCCGCACGATCTACGGTTACATTGATCGCGGCAATCTCTCCTCGATCTTCCGCACGTTCGACTTCGCCAACCCGGATGCCACCACCGGCCAGCGCTTCAACTCCACCGTGCCCCAGCAGGCGCTCTACCTGATGAACAGTCCGTTCGTCGGCGACCTCGCCCGCTCCATCGTCCACCGCGACGACGTGAAGAACAAAGTGGACGAGGAACAGCGCATCGAGATGCTTTACCAAATCTGCTTCCAGCGGATGCCCACGTCACTCGAAACCAAGGTGGGCATGAGGTTCCTTGAGGACCAGTCCGGCATGAAGGGCGGAGACGCCAAGCCCATCTGGCAATACGGTTACGGCCAATACAACCCGCGCACGCGGCAAGTGGGCTTCTTCAAGATGCCCGTCTACACCAACCCGCCGACAGCGGGTCGAATGATGAACAACAACATGGCCCCCGCAGGCAATGCGAACGGCCACTACGAAGCCGGTCCTCGGATGCCCGGTGTCCAGCTCACGCGCGAAGGCGGAACTCCTGGCACAGTGGCCGTCATCCGCCGCTTCACCGCACCGCAGGACGCCAGTTTGAGTGTTGACGGCACGCTTTCGTTGGCGGGCTACGGGGCCAAGAAAGGCGCGCCATCCGGCGACGGGGTCTCGGGTTACATCGTTCACAGCCGCACCGGCCAGATCGGCACTTACGCTCTGACCGCGTCCCGGACAATGCCGACTAAGATCGCCAAAGTGGACGTGAAGAAAGGCGACACGATCGACTTCATCGTGGACAGCGGCGGGCGCGGCAACTCCGTCGGCGACGCCTTCAATTGGGCACCCGTGTTGGCGCTGGCCACGACTACTACTGCCGCAGGTCCGACTCCCGCCGCCATGAACTCCTTTGGCGGAGCGCCGATGGCAAGCGGTGCCCCGGCCATGGCTCCTGGCATGCCAAAGATGGGCAACCAGATGGGTGGCGCCCCCGGCACATTTAGTGCCGCTGCCCAGTTTGCCGGGCCCAACGCCAGCAACAAGCCCCTCGACACTTGGGAAAAATACGCGCAAATCCTCCTCCTCGCCAACGAGATGACCTTCGTTGACTGAGCATCAGGACCGCTTTTTGAAATCGCCGAAGGCCGCCGTCAGGCGGCCTTCGTGCTTTACGGGGCGAATTCCGCACTTGGAAATCCCCTACAACTCCGCTCCTCTTGCGAGCGTCCAAACCACCACGATGTCAGCCGTCCGCCCAGACCTCCCACTTTTTCGCGCCATCGTTCTTGGCGCGGCACTCCTCCCCGCCGCACTCGCCGCAGCCACCGTGGATTTCGCCCGCGAGATTTTCCCCATCCTGCAACGCTCTTGCTTCGAGTGCCACGACGCCAAGCTTCAGAAGGGCAAACTGCGCCTCGACTCGCGCGACGCTGCCTTCAAGAAGTCCGCCACCATCGTCCCCGGCAATTCCTCGCAGAGCGAACTCGTGCGCCGCATCTCGCTTCCGAAGGGCCATGATGACGTGATGCCCAATCGCGGCGAACCTCTCTCCAAGTCACAGGCCGATATCATCAAGGCTTGGATAGACCAGGGCGCGAAATGGCCAGACACCGGACCCGCCGCGAAGCACTGGGCTTACGTGAAACCGGTCCGCCCCGGGCTTCCGAAAATCGGTAATCCCCTTGACGCTTTCATCCTCGCCCGCCTCCAGAAGGAAGCTCTCCAGCCAACCCCCGAAGCGCCGCCTGAAATCCTCATCCGTCGCCTCTCGCTCGACCTCATCGGGCTCCCACCGACTCCGCAGCAGGTGGACGCCTTCGTCCGGGATTACCAATCGGCAATCGGCAATCGGCAATCGGCAATTGAAAAGCTCGTGGACCGCCTCCTCGCCTCCCCGCAATTCGGCGTCCGCTGGGCCCGGCCGTGGCTCGACTACGCACGTTACGCAGACTCCCACGGCTTCCAGCGCGACGACTTCCGCGACCTCTGGCCTTATCGCGACTGGGTTGTCAACGCGCTCAACGCCGACATGCCCTTCACGCAGTTCACCATCGAGCAGCTTGCCGGCGATATGCTGCCGAACGCCACCGAGTCGCAGCGCATCGCCACCGGCTTCAACCGCAGCGCGCCCACGAACGTCGAGGCCGGCACCGACCCGGAGGAGACGCGCGTGAACCAAATCCACGACCGCGTCAGCACGCTGGGCATCGTCTGGCTTGGCGCGACCCTCGAATGCGCCCAGTGCCACGACCACAAATACGACCCCTTCACGCAGCGCGACTACTACGGCCTCTTCGCCTTCTTCAACAACACGGAACTCGAGGCTGACCGCACCAATCCAAAAGTCCCCGGCTCCATCCAGTTCAAAGGGCCGACGATGGAACTGCACGACGCCGGCTCCTCCGGCGAGCGCCAGTCCATCACGGCCCGCATCGCTGCCGTCACAACCCAGATTGCGGCACTGGAAAAAGCCACCGCCGCCGCCCCTGCGGCGTGGGAAGCCACCTTGGCGAAGAGCGCCATGAAAGCCGCACAGGAACACGTGTTCGACATCGCCGACTTCGACTCCTCCGGTGGCGCGACGCACGAAGTGCTCCCTGACAAATCCGTTCTCATCAGCGGGGAACCAGCCCCCGACAAGGACACCTACCTCGTCGAAATCCGCACGCAGCTCACGGGCATCCGCGCCATCAAGCTGGAGACGCTCACCCACGACTCGCTTCCGGGCAAAGGCCCCGGTCGCGGTGATGCGGCGCGCCCCAACTTCGTGCTCAACAACTGCACAGTGACCGCCGCGCCCGATGCCCAACCGGAGCAAGCCAAGCCGGTGAAGTTCGTCACGGCCAAGGCCTCGTTCTCGCAGGGCAACTTCCCGGTGTCGAACCTGCTCAACCCAGACAACACCGCAACGGGCGGTTGGGCCATCAGTCCGAAATTCCGCGAGCCGCACTGGGCTGTGCTGGAGACAGCGGAGCCGCTCGGCTTCACCGGCGGCACGGTGTTGCGCTTCAAGCTGGAGCAAAACTTCGGTGCGAGCCGGACGATTGGCCGCCTGCGGCTCTCCGCCATCACCGGCAACGTCAGCGGCACGGCGCAGCCTGCCGAGGTGGCCGACGCGCTTAAGATTCCCGCCGCCCAGCGCACCGCGAAGCAGACCAAGGCACTCACCGACTTCCGGCTCAAGGACAACCCTGAACACGCACGGCTTGAAAAGGAGAAAGCCCGTCTCGAAGCCGACCTGCGCAAGTTTAAGGCCCCGACCACGCTTGTCATGCGCGAGTCCGAGCCCCGCATGAGCACGCTCTTCCAACGCGGCGAGTTCCGCACCCCCGGCGACAAGGTCGAGCCGCACACGCCCGCCGTGCTGCATCCGCTCCGCCCCACCACGGCAGCGGTGCCCAAGCTCACTCCCAACTCAGAACTCAGAACTCAGAACTCAGAACAAATCCTCACCCGCCTCGACCTCGCACAATGGCTCGTGAGCCGCGAGAACCCGCTCGTCGCGCGCGTCGTGGTCAACCGCTGGTGGGCCGAGTTGTTCGGTCACGGTCTCGTCATCACGCCCGAGGATTTCGGCGTCAAAGGCGAGTCGCCCACGCACCCCGAGTTGCTCGACTGGCTTGCCGTCGAGTTCATGGACAACGGTTGGTCCATGAAGAAACTGCTCAAGACCATCGTGACCAGCGCAACTTACCGGCAGTCGTCGCGCGTCACGCCCGAGCTGTTCATCCGCGACGACCAGAATCTCCTCTACGCCCGCGGCCCGCGTCACCGACTCGACGCCGAGACCATCCGCGACAATGCGCTCGCCATTTCCGGGCTGCTCAGTCTCCAGCAGGGCGGCGCGCCCATCCACCCGTATCAGCCCGACGGCCTGTGGGTGAAAGTCGGTGGCCAGCGTTACGACTACGTGGTCAGCCCCGGCGAGGAAAAATACCGGCGCGGCCTCTACGTCATCTGGAAGCGCGGCGCGCCCTACCCGAGCTTCGTGAACTTCGACGCGAACAGCCGCATGGCCTGCCGCGTGAAGCGCCCGCGCTCGAACACGCCGCTTCAGGCGCTCACGCTGATGAACGACCCGGTTTATGTCGAAGCCGCGATGGCCTTCGCGAAGCGCGTGCTTACAGAGAATGCCAGCGCTGCCGACCGCCTGACTCACGCCTTCCGCCTTGCGACGAGCCGCGCGCCGCGCGCTGAAGAGCTGGCGACGCTGACGAATCTCCTCGCCGCCGCTCGTCCGGCCGACGCCAAATCCGCCAAGGACTTCGTCGGCAAGTTTGAGTTGCCTGCCGGCGTGAGCGCCGAGGAATTCGCAGCTTGGTATGCCGTTGCGGCGGCGCTCTTGAACCTCGACGAGACGATTACGAAAGGCTGATGCCATGCACTCCGTCACCCACCTCGATCTCCTTAAGCGCCGGGACTTCTTTCACCGCATTGGCCTTGGGATTGGCTCGCTTGCGTTGGGCTCGCTCCTGCGCGACTCGATATTCGCCGCACCGGCGAGCTCGCCTGCTTCGCAGCAGCCGATGTTCGCACCACGGGCGAAGCGGGTGATTTTCCTCCACATGATTGGTGCGCCGTCGCAGCTCGACTTGTTCGACCACAAGCCGGAGCTGACCAAGCTGGACGGCCAGGATTGCCCGGAGTCGCTGCTCAAGGGCCGACGCTTCGCGTTCATCGGTGGGAAGATGCAGCTCGCGGGGACGAAGTTTAAGTTCGCGCGGCACGGGCGCAGCGGGCAAGAGCTGTCGCAGTTGCTGCCGCATTTGGCGAAAGTCGCGGACGACATCGCCATCGTGAAGACGCTGCACACCGAGGAAATCAACCACGCGCCGGCGCAGATGTTCCTGCACACGGGCTTCGGGCGCGGTGGGCGGCCGAGCTTCGGCTCCTGGGTGACTTACGGGCTGGGCACGGAGAATCAGGACTTGCCGGCCTACACCGTGTTGCTCTCCGGCCCGCTCGGCGGCGCGGGCACGTCGCTTTGGGCGAGCGGCTTTCTGCCGAGTGTGCATCAAGGCATCCAGTTCCGCTCCAGCGGCGACCCGGTGCTGTTCCTGAGCAACCCGAAAGGCCAGTCGCAGGACGACCGGCGGCGCATCTTCGACGCGGTGAAGTCGCTCAACGAACGGCAGCTCGCCGATGTGGGCGACCCCGAGATTGCGACGCGCATCAGCCAATATGAGATGGCGTTCAAGATGCAGACCAGCGTGCCGGAGCTGATGGATATTTCCCGTGAGCCGAAGTCCGTGCTCGACCTCTACGGCGCGAAGCCGGGAGCGTCGTCGTTCGCGAATAACTGCCTGCTGGCGCGCCGGCTCATTGAACGCGGCGTGCGCGTGGTCGAGCTTTACGATGCGGACTGGGACCATCACTCCGGTCTCGCGACGCGCCTACCAGCCAAGTGCCGCGATGTGGATCAGGGCATGGCCGGACTCATCACGGACCTCAAAACGCGGGGCTTGCTCGACGACACGTTGGTCATCTGGGGCGCGGAGTTCGGCCGCACGCCGTTGCATCAAGGCGTGGACGGCAATGGCAAGAGCACGAACGGTGGACGCGACCATCACAAGGACGCCTACACGATGTGGCTCGCGGGCGGCGGCATCAAGGGCGGCGTCACCTACGGGCGCACGGACGATTTCGGTTTCAGCCCAGCGGAAAATCCCGTCCACGTCCACGACCTCAACGCGACCGTGCTGCATCTCCTGGGCCTCGACCACGAGCGGCTGACCTTCAAGTATCAGGGCCGCGAGTTCCGCCTGACGGACGTGCATGGCGAGGTGCTGCGCGGACTGTTGACGTGATGGGGAAAGCCACTGCGGCCATCACTCCAGCGCGCCACCACTCCTTCCATCTGCTCCCAAAAAGCAACAGCCGGTGAAGCGAACTTCACCGGCTGGCGCGTGATTAAGTTGAGGTGCGGCTTACTTCAAGACCGCCGCGTGGAACTCGAACCAGTCGTCGATGTTGTTCAAATCCACGGCGCCGGGCAGGGTGCTGCCGTCGTCGTTCAGGCCGCTGGCGGTGAGGATACCCTTGCGCGTGCCCTCGTCGTGGCAGTAGCCGAGGATCGCCAGGTTGTGGCGGTGGATGTCGGACTTGGTGAGCTTCTTGCCGTTCTTGCGGACCCACGCTTCGAAGGCGGGATAGGTCGGCTTGCTGGCCTTGATGAACTCGACGACAGCGGCGGCATCCAGGCCGAGCGCGTCACAGGTCATCTGGTCGTAGCCCTTGCCGAGGCCGGGATAACCCGCGGCCAGCTTGCCGGCGGCTTCGAGGGAAACCTTCAGCCAAAGGCGGGGGAGGTGAAGCGCGCCGAGGGGACCGGCGACGCCCGAACTGATCATGGGAACGTAGGTGCTCATTTGTGTGTCTGTGTTTTGAATCGGATTGCGCGCGGAGCTTAGTGAATCGCGTTCGGAAGGGTCAAAGGGTTTTTCGCAACGATTGCATTTCAATTCCTGCTGTTGGGCCGAGCGTGCCAGCCTCACTCACCGCTGCACCCGCGCGCTCCCGCCGCCCACCAGCGTCTCGACCTCCTTCAGCGTCGCCATGCTCGTATCCCCCGGCGTGGTCATCGCCAGCGCGCCGTGCGCCGCCCCGTAATCCACCGCCTGCTGCGCGTCGTTGAACTGAAGGAAACCGTAGATCAGCCCGCTCGCGAAGCTGTCCCCGCCCCCCACCCGGTCCAGGATCTCCAAGCCCCGCCGCATCTCCGCCTCGAAGAACTCCCCGCCCGCCCAGCAAATCGCGCCCCAGTCATTCACGCTCGCGGACTTCACCGTGCGCAACGTCGTGGCCACCACCTTGAAGTTCGGGAAGGCCGTGACGGCCTGCGAAATCATTTGCTTGAAGGCTTCTGTCTCCAGGTTCGCGAGCTTTTGGTCCACGCCCTTCACCTCGAAGCCGAGGCACGCGGTGAAATCCTCCTCGTTGCCGATCATCACATCAATGAACGGTGCCAGCGCGCGGTTCACCGCCTGCGCCTGCGGCTGCCCGCCGATGGATTTCCACAACGACGGCCGGTAGTTGAGATCGTAGCTCACCAGCGTGCCATGCCGCTTCGCCGCCTGCACCGCCTCCCGGACCACCGCCGCCGTCGTCTCGGACAACGCGGCATAAATGCCCCCCGTGTGCAGCCAACGCACGCCCAACGTGCCAAAGAGGTGCTCCCAATCCACCTGACCCGGCCGCATCTGGCTCGCGGCGGAGTGCGCACGATCCGAGATGCCCACCGCGCCGCGCACGCCGTAGCCGCGCTCCGTGAAGTTCAGCCCCACGCGCACATTGCGCCCGAGGCCGTCGAACGGCACCCACTGGATGAACCGCGTGTCCACGCCCCCCTGCAGGATGAAGTCCTCGACGAGCCGCCCCACGTCATTCTCCGGGAACGCCGTGACCACCGCCGTGCGCTGGCCGAAGCACCGGCGCAACCCGCGCGCCACGTTGTATTCCCCGCCGCCCTCCCAGACCTGAAAGCCGCGCGCCGTCCGCACCCGCCCCTCGCCCGGATCGAGCCGCAGCATGACCTCCCCGAGGGAAACCTGGTCAAAGGCGCACTGGTTGGCGGGGCGGAGAGGAAGCAGCGACATGATGAAATCGGGTTGCAGACCGGCAAAGAGTTCAGCTGATGAACAGCGGCTTGAGATGCCGGTCGTAAAGGTTCTCGGTCACGTTCTTGGCGACGATGGCTTCGTTGGCTTTCAACAGGTCCGTGTAGCGCGCGCCGGCCTTCGCCGCGAGTTTGAAGGAGACGTGCAGGAGCTGGCGGAGGTGGGCGTTGAAGCCGGGGTGCCCGGGGATGTGGCGGATGGCGCTGGCGAGCTGCGGCCCGGTCCAGGCGTTCACCACGGCGGCACTCGGGAGCTGCGCGCGGTCGATGTCGATGACGCTGGCGTAAGGCGCGCAGAGCTCGTCCACGTGTGCGAGGGCGTAGGCGTAAATCTCCTTCGCGAGCGCGAGGCCGTCGCCGCCCGCTTCGGAGAGGCCGACGAGTTCCTCGAGCCACGTCGTGCCGGCGGTCTTGAGGTGGACGCCTGCGCCGGTGCGCTGGAGGGCGCGGCGGATGATGGGGTAGAGGCTGAACTTGTCGCTGCCGCTGTGGACGCTGAGCTTCAAGTTCCGGGGCAGGCCGTAGGCCTTCACGGCGTGGGCGATGACGGCGAGGTCGTCGTTGAACTCACGCTCGAACTGCGCGAGGTCGCCGACGTAGTCCACGCCCTTGTTGAAGCGCCCGGTGAACTTCGGCGCGAGGGTCTGCGGGTAAACCCCGGCGTCGGCGAGGAGGGCGAGGATGATGAGCAGCTCCGGCGGCGTCTGCGGCGTGTCGGTCTCATCCATCGAGACCTCGGCGATGAAACTCTTCGCGCCCTTCGATCCTTTCGCGCGCTTGATGTGGTTGTAAATTTGCCCAGCTTCCCACGTCGCGCTGAGATATTTCCGCGCGCTGGCGGCGACACTGGCGGCGTCCGTCTGAAAGGGCTCGGCGATCCCCGCGATGGTCACGGTGCCGATGAGTTCCGGGTGCTTGGCCAGAAACCGCTCGACGTAGCGCTCCTCGGGCTGCTTGCCGATGCTGTCGGCGACATCAATGGTGAAGAAGTCGGAGCAGGGGAGAAACTTGTCCACGGTATCGAGGCGGATGTGGTCAGCATCCACATGCCAGCCGCCGGTCCAGTTGAGCGCCTTCACGGCGGCTTGCGCGGCGTCGAAGACGCTCTGCGGGTGCGAGCCGATGAAGGTGTGCTCGCGGTTGGACTTGTTCCAGACGGGCACGACGGCGACGCCTTGCGCGGCGGCGAGCTGGCAGGCGTGCAGCTGGGCCTTGGCCTGATGAGCGAAGCGGTCGCCCACACCAATGGTGAATTTCTCAAGTATCAACATGAGGGAGCAGAGTGCGGCGGCGGCGGCGCGGGATGAAGTCCAAAGTGGCGGGCACGCTCCGGTTTTTCCTCGCTCGGCTGGCCGCTCTTCTCCACTGTCCCGCTCCGAATCCGATGATTATCCACAAGCTGATTTACGGCTTCCTCAAGGCGCAGGGCGGCAGCCCGGCGTTCTACCAGCTCCAGGCGCGCGACGCCCTCGGGTGGATGCAGCGGCAGGGCGTGGCGCTCACGCCGACGACGACGGTGCTGGACCTCGGCTGCGGCTTTGGCGACGTGGGCGCCGAGGTGGCCAAGACCGGCGCGCAGGTCACGCTGGCCGATGACGACAGCTTTGTGCTGCCGGAGAACGCGCACCTGCCCTTCCGCAAATTCAACATCGACCGCGACGACTTCGCCACGCTGGGCCAATACGACTTGGTCATCTGCTCGAATGTCCTCGAACACCTGCCGCGCCCCGACCGACTGCTCGCCGCCATCCCGCAGATGCTCAAGCCCGGCGGGCGCTGCTACCTGAGCTGGACGAACTGGCTCTCGCCCTGGGGCGGGCACGAGTTCTCGCCCTTCCACTACCTCGGCGTGGACCGCGGCGTGCGCGTGTGGGAACGCGTCACCGGCAAAACGCGGATCCACACGCCGGGGCAGAACCTCTTTTACACCTCCATCGGCCGGACGCTGCGGACGCTGCGGGCGAACCCCGCGCTGCGCATCGAGCGCCTGGCGCCCCGCTACTACCCGAAGTTCGCCTTCCTCCTGCGCCTGCCCGTGGCGCGCGAGTTCCTGACGTGGAACTGCGCAATGCTGCTCGCGCCCAGCGACGCTGGGCGAGAGTAGCCCCTCCCTCCCCTGCCCTGCCTGCCGCTGAGGTCTTGCCCCTCTTGAACTTGATGCGGACATCGCCGCTGAAGACTCGCCCCACGCCTTGCTCTGGGAGCAAGACCCGCGACGCGCGACGCCCTCTGCCCGCTGAAGCCGGCAAACCACACCTCGAACACTTCCGCCCCGGCAAGCCCCAGCCGACGCACCGGGATGCGTAGCCGCCGACGTGAGGAGGCGGATGGGCGGGTGCGATGACCGAAGGAATCCGCCTCCTGACCTCGGCGGCTATGAGGCCAGCCGCGCTTTCACTGCGGCCAGCAATTCCTCCACCTGCTGAAGCTGCCCGCGCACCTTCGGCCAGTCCGGGTCTTCCAAGTCGAAGCCGGGGTAGCGGTCGGTGAAGTAGGCTTGCGCGAGTTCCAGACACGCGGGCGCGGCCAGCGGTTCCAGTTCCGACTGCCATTCGACCATGCGGTCGTGCAGGCGAACGAGGTCATGCGTCTTCTCCAACGGCCAGCCGAGGCGAATGAGTTCGGCTTTGATGATTTTCTCCAGCACCTCGGCGAGCTTGCTGCGACACATGGCAAAGCTCCACTCATGAG
>CAMBZO010000006.1 GCA_945872195.1 Akkermansia muciniphila
ACGCCCTTCGCGAGCGCGGCGAGGATGGGCTGCGTGTGCAGATGGTCCGGCGTGGCGACGGCGAGCACATCGAGGTCGGGGAAATCGCGGAGGATGTCGTGCCAGGGTTCGTCGCCGGAGTAGCACTTGGGCGAATGGCCGGTCCATTCCTTGAACGCGGCGGCGGATTTCTCGGCGGACTTCTGCGAGCGCGTGGCGACGGCCACCAGCTCGAATTTCACTGGCGCGAGTTCGCGGTTGAACTTGTCGAGGCCGACGCGCGCGAGCTGGCCGGCAATGCCGAAGCGCTGGAGGTCGGCGTAGGCGCGGAGGTGGACATCGCCGCCGAACATGCCGGCGCCGACGAGGGCGAGTTTGAGGGTCTGTTGCATCTTGCTACTTCCCCGTCTCATTCCAAAGCACGCGCAGGTTCTTCGTCGCGCGGCCGGCGAGGATGAGGTCGGGCTTGCCGTCGCCGTTGAGGTCGGCGGCTTTCATGTCTTCGATGGCCACTTCGGCGGCGGAGAGGTCGGTCTTGCGCCATTGTTTACCTTCCTTGTCCAAAGGCGTGAGCAGGCGCACGCCGGGCACGGCCTTCGGGGTCATGCCGCGCCAGCCCACGGCGATCTGGTCGCTGCCCACGCCGAGGAAGTCCGCGACGGCGACGGCGTGGCCGTCCTTGAGCGTGTCGTCGAGGACGAGGCGGGGCCAGAGACCCTTGTTGTTCGCGGGCTGCGTGTAGAGCGCGCTGGTGGTGCCGTGCATCGGCTCGATGGTGGCGAGGAAGCGCGTGCCGCCGGGCAGCTTGCCGTCGCGGACCTCGCCGGTCCACTGGTCGGAAATTTGCCGCTTCTTCCACTCGCCGGTGCTGCGGCCAAACCAGAAGACGCCTTCCTTCGCGCCGGTCACCAGCTCATGCTCGGGGTCGGCGTCCCAGTTGATGGGGTGGAAGTTGTGGCTGGCGTGGGTGAAGTCGCTGACGAGCGAGGTCTTCCACGGGGCCCTCGGGTCGGCGGGCTTGGTGTAGGCGAAGACCTTGCTGCCGTCGCCGGCGTTGGCCTTGTTCCCGCGCCCGTGCAGGGGCTTGACGATGAGTTCCCACTGGCCGCCGGGGGCCTTGACCCAGTGCATCCGGTGGACGGTCGGCTCGTGGTGGAGCGGGATGGCCTCCCACTTCTGCGTGCGGTCCTTGGGCGCGACGAGGTAGAAGACCGCGCCGCTCTTGGTCGGGTCGGTGGTCTCGCCGGGGTTCCAGCCCGCACCGATGGCGATCTCGCACTTGCCATCGCCGTCAATGTCCTGCGCGGCGATGCAGACGTTGTCCGCCGCGGTGAGGTTCTCGGCGATGACGTGCTTCTTCCACGAGGGGTTCTGATACCACTGGATGGTGTTCTTGTCGGCGAGGAGGATGTCGGGCTTGCCGTCGCCGTCCACGTCCGCGATGGCGATGCCGTAGCCGATGTTGACGGCAGTATCAATGTCCTGCGCGCGGAACTTGGGCAGCGGCGGCTCGGCTGCGAAGGCGGTGGCGGTGAAGGAAAGCAGGGCGAGGAGCGAAGTTTTCATAGCGAGTGGGCGTGAGCGTAGTCGCGAGGCAGCAAGCTCCAAGCAGAAAGTTCTTCCCGCCGCCGCTCACAACTTCCGCACGTCCACCCAGGTCTCCGCGCGCGTGCCCGTGGCGAGGTCGTGCACGGTGAGCCGGTGGCGGCCTTCCGTGAGTAACGCCTGCGGCAGGCCTGCGGCACGGTCCAACGTGAGCGACTCGCTCTCCCACCGGCACTCGCGTCCGCCGCTGGCATGAAGCGCGATCCGGCGCGCGGAGTCGGGCAGGTCCGGGTCGAGGTAGAACACCGTGCCCGGCACGGGCGACAGCACGCGCAATGATGTGAACTGCGGACGCGTCGCCAGTGCCACACGGTCGCCGAATCCGTTGTCGCCGCTCTGGAACCACGCGCGGTATTCGCTCGGGAGCAGCACACGACCACTCGCATCGAAGTCGGCGGCGCTCGATACGGGCGGCAGGCGGTCAGGGGGAAACCATTCGCGGACGGCGGCGAAGTCCTTCGTCAGCGAGCGGCGAGCGTCTTCCGTCACGAGCTTGCCCGTGAGCGGGTGAATCTCGCGTTGCACCCAGCCCGTCGGCGGCTCAAACCATGTCGTGCCGAAGCGCGTGCGCAAGTTTTGGAAGATTGTGTGCAGCACCGGACCCGCCCCCGTCACACCCGAGACGCCGCGCATCGGCGAGCCGTCGAAGTTGCCGGCCCACACGGCTACGGTGAACTCCGGCGTGTAGCCTACTGCCCAGTTGTCGCGGTAGTCCGTGCTCGTGCCGGTCTTGCACGCGACGGGGAAATCGAAGCGCAGCGGCGTCTCCAACCCGAAGACCAGCGCGCGTGCGCGGTTGTCCGCGAGCACATCGGCCACGAGCCATGCGGCCTCGCGGGAGATGACCCGTGTCGGCGACTTGTAGTCACCGGCACCTTCGAGCAGCCGCCACGGACGCCACTCGCCCAGGCGCGCGAGGCACGCGTAGGCATTGGCCAGCTCCAGCAGGCGCACCTCCGCGTTGCCCAGCGTGAGGCCCAGCCCGTAGTGCTCGGCGGGCTGCGCCAGCGTCGTCAGCCCGCACGCGCGCAACCGCGCGTGCAGCACCGCCGCGCCGCCGAGTTCGTCGAGCACGCGCACGGCGGGGATGTTCAGCGAGTTCGCCAAAGCCAGCCGATGCCGCACCGGGCCGTGGCAATGCCGATCGTAGTTCACCGGAGCAAACACACCCGTGGCGGTGGAGAACTCGCACGGCACGTCCGCCACGATGCTCGCGGGCGTCGCGCCGCGCTCGAAGGCCAGCGCGTAGGTGAAGGGCTTGAGCGTCGAGCCGGCGGAGCGCGGTGCCCACGCGCCGTTCACCTGTCCGGCGGCGGGCGCGAAGTAATCCTCCGAGCCGACCAGCGCGAGCACCGCGCCCGTGCGGTTGTCGAGCACGACGGCCGCGCCATTGCCCACCTGCTGCTCACGCAAGCGAGCGAGCTGCGAGCGCAGCGTCTGCTCGACGAAGCGGTTCAATTCGAGGTCCAGCGTCGTCGTGACGCGCTGTGGACGACTGGTGTCGGGCGCTTCGCGTTCCAACAACAAATCCACGAAGTGCGGCGCGGCGAACTCGCGGCGCGGTGGCGCGAGTTGCAGCGGCTCGGCCAAGGCCCGCGTGTAGTCCTCACTCGTCAGCCAGCCCAGCGCGTGCATCCGCCCGAGAATCCACTCCTGCCGCCGCTTGGCCCCGGCGAAGCGCGCGCGCGGGTTGAGGCGCGACGGCGCTTGCGGCAAGCCCGCGAGAAACGCCGCCTCCGCCGCGCTCAAGTCCGCCGGAGCCTTGTCGAAGTAATGCCGCGCTGCCGCATCGCTGCCCGCGCGCAGGTTGCCGTAATCGAGCCGGTTCAAATACGCGGCGAGGATGCGCGGCTTGTCCCATTCACGCTCCAGCCGCAACGCCTGCGCGGCTTCGATGAGCTTCGTGCGAAACGTGCGCGGGCGCGGCTCGGCCAGCTTCACGAGCTGCTGAGTGATGCTGGAGCCCCCGGACACGATGCGTCCGTTGCGCACGAACTGCCACGCGGCACGCAACGTCGCGCGCCAGTCCACGCCGCTGTGCGACCAGAATCGCTGGTCCTCCGCAGCGAGTGTGGCCTGCATGAGCACAGCGGGAATTTCCCCTTCCGCCGCAGTCCGCGAGAACTGCTCTCGCACATCACGCAGCTCGCGCAACGTGCGCCCATGCCGGTCAAGAAACTCCAAACCGGACGCGGGTGGTTCAGTAATGCCAAGCGGCAGCGGGACGAAGGAGATGCCGAGCCATGCACCGAACGTGAGCAGAGCGGTGAGCAGGAGAAGTCGCAGCTTCCACGGACGCGCTCCAAGCGGTTGGTCTGCTTGCTCGCCACTCATGCGTCACTCCGCCTTCACGCGCACCGAGCCGCTCAGGCCCACGCGCTCGGGTTCATACATCGCCTCCACCTTCGTGCTCGGCGCGGTCGCGTCGCCGGCCGCGCGGACACGGGCGAGGTAGCGGATGACGTGCGTGCCCTCGGGCAGATGGTTGCGAAAGTAGAGCATCCGGTCCTGGCGCAGCTCGCGGTGGTCCGCCCACCAGCCGGAGCGCGCGGTCGCCGTCGCCGCGCCGCGCGTCTGGTCGCTCTTGAACTCCGGCGTCACCGCTTCCAGCACGGCGGGCAAGGGGTCTTCGATGGCCACCCACTCAGCCCGCTCGTGCGCCTCCACGCGCAGCGTCACCAGCACGCGGTCGCCCACGCGCCACGGGCCGGCCACCGGCTTGTTCTCATCATCCAGCCGCTCGTGCGTGCGCGTGACGCGGAAGCCCCGGTCCAGCCCAGCCTGCTCCAGCTTCTCGTCGCGCGACTCGACGGTGAGCTGGGTGAAAATTTGCTTCCGCTCCGGGTTCGCGAGCGCGAGCTGGGGTGCGTTGGTCGGGGAGAAAGTGAAGTCCAGCTCCTGCGCCGAGCGAGCGCCCAGGCGAAACGATTGACGCGAGCCACCGCGAACCACCTCACCCGCCACGCTACCGCTCTCGCGCTCCACCGCGTCGGCATACGCGACCAGTGCGAGCAACGCCCACGCGTTGCCCTGCGTCGTGCCCCAGTGCGCCGCGCGCTGGCTGCGGAGCAGGTCTTCCGCGAGCCGTTCCACGATGGGCGCGTCGGGCTGGAACTTCGACCACGCGAGGAGTTGCAGCGCCTTCTCCCGCGCCGCGCATCCGAACCACGCGCCGCGCGACGGAAGCGGCGGAGCCTTTCCGTTGAGTAACTCCGCCGCCATCGCGCGCGGTCCGTTGGCTTGCAGCACGGCCAGCGCGAGCAGCGCCCGGTCCTCCGCCGCGAGCCAGTCGCGGCGTTGGAAGAGAACTTCGTGATGACTCGCCGCCGGTTTTCCCGCGCGTGCGAGCGTGTAGAGCGCAAGGCAGCGTTCCGCCAGCGCGCCGCTCTCGGTCACACTGCCGCTGCGGTCCAACTGCCCGCGCAACGACGCGAGCAGTTTCTCCAGCGAGCGCTCTGGCACCGGATAACCCGCGTCCCGCGCGAGCACGAGCGCGAGGCCGCCATACGCGCTGCCCCAGAACTGCGGCTCGCGCCCGCCGGGCCAGTAGCTCAAGCCGCCGTCGCTAGTCTGCATCGCGAGCAACTGCTGCACGCCAGAGGAGATGGCAGCATCGGGCTGGATGGTCCCGCGCGCGTTGAGCGGAAGCATGTCCGGCAACTCCATCAACGCGAACCACGGCAGCATGCTCGAAGTGGTTTGCTCCACGCAGCCGTAGGGATAGTGCAGCAACTGCTGCACGCACTCGCCCAACTCCAGCAGCCGCGAGTTGGCCACTCGCACCGTCGCGTGGCCCCGGCCCGCGAGCACCTTCGGGTCAAGCCCGAGCAGCAAGTCGGCGGTGTCATTGGTAACGCGGTTGTAGCGGACCTCGCGGCGCAGCGGCGCGGGATGCGTGACGAGCAGCGTGGACTCGGCGGCGTCCGCGAACGCCGGCGCGCCGACACCGATGAAACGTGCCCGCCACAGCCACTTCGCCGTGCCTTCGCTCGTGATGGTCACGGGGAAATCCACTGGCGCAGCGGCCTGCGCGGCGAGCGTAACGCGATTGGTGAACCACCCGCCGCCCGCTGCTGTGTCGAGCTGCAACGTCACTTCCACTTCGCCGGGCAACTCGGTCTTGTTGAATGCCACGGCCCGCGCGACGAGCTTATCCCCGACGTGCGCGAAGCGCGGGAGGCTTGGCTCCAGCATCAGCGGCTTGTTCACCTCGAACTCCGCGCGCCCGCTGCCGAACCGCGTCGCACCCGCGTGGGCCACGGCGATGAGGCGATAGCGCGTGAGGCTGTCCGGCGCGGGGAAGGTGGCGGTCACTTCGCCGCGCGCGTCCGTGAGCAACGCGCCGCGCCAGAAGGCGAGCGGCTGGAAGTTGCGCCGCACGGAGTCCTGTCCGCCGCCGCCGATGCTGTGGCCTTTGTTTTGAAAGCTGCGCAGCTCCGGGTCTTCCGGCAGCAGTGTGGGCAGCGAAATGTCCGTGCGCACGCCGAGCGCGCGGGGGCGGTGGAAGAACTCGAACGGCTGCGGCGTGGCGTAATCGGTGAGGCTCAAGACGCCTTCGTCCACGGCGTAAAGCGTCACCTCCGCGTCGCGCACCGGCTGGTCCGCGTGGTCGCGCACGACGACGACGGCGCGCATGGCTCCGCGTGGGCGCACTTCCGTTGCGCTCGGTAGCACGCGGACTTCGAGTCGCTCCTCGGGTTGCTCGACGCGGAGGTTGCAGAAGCCCGCGCGGTATTCCGGCAGTGGGAACTGCCTCGGGCTGTCCGCGTGCCCGCGCAGCAGCAGCACGCCGACGAAGACGTTGGGCGCGTCGCCCGGTTCCAGCGGGATGCGCAGCGCGGGCGCGTTGCCGACGAGGTTCGTGACCCACTCGCGCCGCACACCTTCGCGCTCGATGGTCACGAGCGCGGTGCCGCTGATGGGCGTCTTCACCACGATCGTCGCGGTGTCGCCGACGCGGTAGGATTTGCGGTCGGGCACGAGTTCAATCTGCACGTCGTTCCGGTAATCCCAAGCGAGCTTGCGCGCGGACTTCGGCTCCGGGTGGTTGACGTGGAAGGGAATGACGGTGAGCACGGCACGCCCGGCGGCATCGGTCGCGCGGGCCTCGAGCAAGTATTCGCCAGCCTCGGTCGGAGCCGGCAGCAGCGCGGGCGAAGCGCCGTCGGCAAGCTCCCACTTCACCCCGACGCGGCGCACGGGCAGCGTGACGGCGGCCTGCTCGACCACGTTCGAGAACACCGGCTCGCTGCGATACGCGATGGTTTTGCCCGCGCCGAGGTGGCGGACGGTGTGCCACTCGACGCGGCGGAGTTGGAGCGTGGCCTTCACCGGCACAAGCGTAGGCGTGCCGTCCGCGCGCACGGCAACGAGGAAGACCGGCAGCGGCTGGCCGACGCGCGCCGACTCTGGCTGCCGCACGCCAAGGTAGAAATCTGAGCTGTGAACGGTGAAGCCGGTCGCGCGGGAGAGCGTTTGCTGGTTCAAGTCCGTGACTTCCGCGAGCAGTCGCACGGAGCGCGGCTGAGGCAGTTGCGCGTTGAGGACGACTTCGGGGGTGAGCACGAGATTGGTGCCGGGTGCGAGCTGGGCTTCGTCGTGCAACGTGAGCTGGCTGGCTTTGAAGCCGAGCCGTTCGAGCCGGTAGTTTTGGGTGGGGAACTGGAAATCGCCCCAGCCCGCCGGGGTGAAACCCGCATCGTGTGCCTCCAGTTCCCAGCTCACTTTTGCGCGCGTGAGCGGCTGCCCGAGGAAGTAGCGCGCGCTCACAGGCACGCGCACCGGCGCGGCGGCGGCGAACTCACGCGGGGCATCGAGTGCGATTTCAAAGGCGTTCGGCTTGAAGTCGCGGACTTGGAAACTCGCGCTGTAGGCCGGGCCGGAGAATGTCGCTGCTGCCTGGCTCGGCGCTGCCGGCAGGTTGCCCATCGTCAGCGACCAGCTCCAATTGCCGCGCGGGCCCTCGGGCAGCTTCACCGCGTAGTCCAGCGAGCCGCGCGCGGAGAGGGTGAGGTTGGTGCGGAGGAAGACTTCACCGCGCGCATCGTGAACGCGGAGTTCAACGGGCGGGTTGGTCGGGAACTGCAACTTGCCGTCGCGCGACTCGCGGAGGATGGCCTTGAGCTGCACGGTCTCGCCGGGGCGATACGCGTCGCGGTCGGAGAAGAGCAGCGCGGGCGCGGGGCTGCCACCGAACCCGTCGACATCGCCGGACTGGAACCGATGGAATGGCACGTCGGTCTCCCAGCGGTTGAGCCGCAGCGCGTGGCGGTCGGTGCTGGTCTCGGCCAGCAGCCAGGCTTCGTGCGGCACTTGCGTGAGGCGCGCGACGCCGCGTGCGTCGGTGCGGGTGGCAGAAAGCTCCACGTTCTCCGCCGTCATCGCGCGGACGGTGGCGTTGGTGACGGGGCGCCCTGTGGCGTGGGAGAAAACCCAGACGAGCAAGTCGTTGCCCGCGCCCTTCCACACGACGCCGAGGTCGGTGAGCTGCACGAGGGCCTGCGGGCCGGGGACGAAGTGCTGGCGGCCTTGCTCGTCGGTAACGAGCGGCTCGGCGAAGAGCATCACGGCGGCGGTTTCGTTGGAGCCGAAGTGGAGCTTCCACGGGATTTGCTCGCGCCGCACTTGGTCGGTGGGCGAGGGCGTTTCGAGCACCGATTGAAAAATCGTGCGGCCCGGCACCTGGTTCCAATCAAGCGTGTGGCCGTCGACCCAGCTCGGAGCGTTGAATTGGTGCCGCCTGTGCTGCGTGTAGCCTTCATAGCCACGCAGCGCGTGGAGCAGTGTGTGTGCGTCGAGCTGTTTGATGCTGAGGCGGACACTCGGTGTGTTGAGCGCGAGGAGTTGGAAATCCCGCCCGCCGCGCGCGAGTTGGGCGGCATCGAAGGCGGGGAACCACACGCGCGGCGTCAGCGGCTCGAAGCGCAGCGTGCGCGTCACGGTGTCGCTGAGCGACTGGCCGTCGGCGGCGGGCAGGCCGGCGCGCGCGACGAGGGTGTAGTCGGTGTCGAGCGCGAAGTCGCCGCGCAGCCGGAGCACGCCAACCCAATCGCGGTCGCAGCGGAGATTCGGCGGCGTCGGCGAGACCGTGAACCATTTGGCGAAGTTGGTTTCCACGCCAGCGGCAGGCGAGTGGCTGAAGTGCAGCGCGACGCGGCGACCGGAGTTCAATTGGCTCTCCGCCTGTGTTTGCGCGAGCGCGAAGGGCGTGACGCGCCCGAGCTTCCACGATTGCTCCGCGCTCACCCGGCGCGTCTCCGGCGAGGGAAGCCCAGCACGCAGGACGAACGTCCACTCGACACCGGGTGTGAGTGGCGCGCTCGGCGCGAGTGCGAAGCTGGCGAAAGCCACGGCGGGCGCAGCGGACGCGGGCGGCACGCGTGTCAGTGGCGGGAGTGAGGAAATGTCGTCCTCCTCCGCGTCGTCGTCGCGCGGTTCGAGTGCTCCTGCCCGCCGCGTGCGAAACGCACTGTGCCATGTGGCCCCGAGGCTGGAGCGCTCGACCCGCACGGGGACGCGCAGTGAACCGGCGCGGAACTCGGCGTGCGCAGCCAGCGCGGCGGGCGTGACAGTGGCGTTGAGGCGGAGGCGCACGGTGGTGTTCGCGGCGAAGCTTTGGCCAGCGTCCGGCGTGGCGGAGAATTCAGCAGTGAACGCGGGCGTGACAAAACTGCGCCGCAATCGCGCGCTCACGAGGGCGCCCGCCGAGGTGCGCAGGCCGGGGCGGAGTTGGAAGGTGTAGCGCGCGCCCAGATCCATCGGTTCGGCGGGCGTGAAGATTCCGCTGCGCCGGCTCAGCCAAACCCATTCGCCCCGCAGCGGCGGCACGACCTCCACCGGCACGCGCACGCCGGGATGATCCAACTCCTCCGGCGCGGCCACGGGCTCGTCGAAGCGCAGCTCGAAGGTGGAGTTCGCCTGCAACGCGGCCGTGCTGAGGAGCAGTTGCGCGCCGTCAGAAACATCCGCTCCCGGCACACGCGCGGCGTGGTGCAGCAGCGTGAAGAGCAGCGCCACACTGAGCACGGCGAAGAGCGTGGCGGGCCACGATCTCGGTCGTGGCACGGCGGTGGACGGGTTGGAGGCAGACTCCTGGGGCGTGCGGCTCATGCGAGTCGAGACGGTCAGCAGATGCCCGCGTGGAGTCAAGTGCGGCGCGGCTTGGTGTCGTGATTCGTATCCAGATCCAGGACGGCAGAAAACAAAGATGCTCATCGGCGAGGCCGTGCGCCGCTTAAAACTCGGCGTCACCGAGGACTCTTGGAAACGGATCAACCGTGAGAAAATCGCGAATGAAGACGAATGCAAACAAAAGGCCGGGGATTGCTCCCCGGCCTCGTGGTTGGAATGCGTTCCGCGCTTACGAGCAGCCTAGGCTTTCACCACAGTTCAGGCACTTGAAGCACGCGCCGTTGCGCACGGCGATGTGGCCGCACTTCGGGCAGGGCGGCGCGTCTTTCATGAAGCCTTTCAGCGCCTCGCTGAGGCTCTCGAGCCGGCGGTCTGTGTGGTCGGTGACGTTGGCTGATTTTACAACCTCCCCTTTCACGAAGATATCCGTGTCCTCGGAGAGGGGCAGCTCGGGGACGGAGCGGTTCACGCTCTGGCGTTCAATCTCCATGAGTCCGGGCAAGGGCAGGTTCGGCTGGCCGTCCTTCGCGTTCGCCTCGCGGTAGCCGGAGATGAACTGGAAGGCGAGCCAGCGGAACACGTAGTCAATGATGCTGCTGGCGCGGCGAATCTCGGGGTTCTTGGTGAAGCCACTCGGCTCGAAGCGTTGGTGGGCGAACTTGCGGACGAGCGCCTCCATGGGCACGCCGTATTGCAATGACATGCTGGTGAGCGCCGCGACGCTGTCCATGAGGCCGCCGATGGTGGAGCCCTCCTTGGACATCGTGATGAAGAGCTCGCCGGGCGTGCCATCGGGGAAGACGCCGACGGTGAGGTAGCCCTCGTGGCCGGCGACATCGAACTTGTGCGTGTAGGAAGCGCGTGTGTCCGGGAGTTTGCGGCGCAGGGGCTTGCCGATTTCGCCGTGCAGCCGCATCAGCTCGGTCTCGAGTTCCTTCACGCGAGTTTCCAAAGTGACGCTTTGCTCGGCCGTGGCGGCGGCGGCGTTGGCGACTTTGTCCGCGCCTTCGTTGGTCTTCTTGGTGTTGAGCGGCTGCGAGCGCTTGGAGCCGTCGCGATAGATGGCAACGCACTTGAGACCCATGCGCCAGGCCTGCACGTAGGCGTCGCGCACGTCGGCGATGGTGGCCTCGCTGGGGAGGTTGACGGTCTTGCTGATGGCGCCGGAGATGAAGGGCTGCGCGGCGGCCATCATGCTGAGGTGCGCCATGTAGTGGATGCTGCGTTTGCCTTTGTAGGCCTTGAACGCGCAGTCGAAGACCTCGAGGTGCTGGGGCTTGAGGCCGCTCTTGATGGTGGTGCCGTGCTCCTCGACGTCTTCGATGGTGTCGTGCTTCTCGATGTGCGCGATGATGGACTCAACTTTCGTCTCGTCGTAGGCGAGGCGACGGAGGGCGTCCGCCACGCCGCGGTTGACGATTTTGAGCATGCCGCCGCCGGCGAGGAGTTTGTATTTCACCAGCGCGATGTCGGGCTCAATGCCGGTGGTGTCGCAGTCCATCAGGAAGCCGATGGTGCCGGTGGGTGCGAGCACGGTGACTTGGGCGTTGCGGTAGCCGTGCTTCTTGCCTTTGGCCAGCGCGCCGTCCCAGACGCGACGGGCTTCGTCCTTGAGGTAGTTGAACTCCTCGCTGGGCTGGATGTCTTCGACCGCCGTGCGGTGCTGGTGGATGACGCTCAACATGGAGTCCACGTTGTCTTTCTTGAGCGGTTGGGTGACGCCGGCGCAACGCGCGTCGCGGTAGCCTTTGAACGCACCCATCTGGGCGGAGATGTCGGCGCTCTGCTCGTAGGCGTGGCCCGTCATGATGGCGGTGATGGCTCCGGCGAGGGCGCGGCCTTCATGGGAGTCATAGGGCAGGCCGTAGCTCATGCAGAGCGAGCCGAGGTTCGCGAAGCCGAGGCCCAGCGTGCGGAAGATGTGGGAGTTCTCCGCGATTTCCTTGGTCGGGTAGCTCGCGTTGTCCACGAGGATTTCCTGCGCGGTGATATAGATGCGCACGGCGGCTTTGAAGCGCTCGACGTCGAAGGTGCTGTCCTCGCGCTTGAACTTCATGAGGTTCAGCGAGGCGAGGTTGCACGCGGTGTTGTTGAGGAACACGTATTCACTGCACGGGTTCGTGGAGTGAATCGGCTCGGTGCCCTTGCAGGTGTGCCACTTTTGAATCGCGCCGTCGTATTGCAGGCCGGGGTCGCCGCAGATGTGCGTGCCCTCGGCGATTTTGTTGAGCAGCGTGTTCGCGTCCTTCTTCTGGAGCGGCTGGTTCGTCGTGGTGGTGCGGGTCCACCATTCCTTGCCTTCGAGGGCGGCGCTCATGAACTCGTCGGAGACGCGCACGGAGAGGTTCTCGTTCTGATACATCACGGAGCCGTAGGCCTCGCCGTTGAAGGAGCCGTCGTAACCCTGTTCGATGAGCGCCCAGGCTTTCTTCTCCTCCTTCTGCTTCGCGTCAATGAACTCTTCGATGTCGCCGTGCCAGTCGCGCAGCGTGTTCATCTTCGCGGCGCGACGGGTCTTGCCGCCGGACTTCACGACGTTGGCGACCTGATCATAGACGCGGAGGAAGGACATGGGGCCGCTGGGCTTGCCGCCGCCAGAGAGCTTCTCGCGGGAGCTGCGGATGGGTGTGAGGTCGGTGCCCGTGCCGGAGCCGAGCTTGAAGAGCATGGCCTCGGCGTAGGCGAGGTGCATGATGGATTCCATGTCGTCCTTGACCGCTTGGATGAAGCACGCGCTGCCCTGCGGGTATTCGTATTGGGTGTGGGCGCGCTCGGCGACGCTGGTTTTGCGGTTCACGAACCAGTTGCCTTTGCCCGAGTTCTTGCCGACGCCGTATTCGTGGTAAAGACCGACGTTGAACCAGACCGGGGAGTTGAACGCGCCGTATTGGTTCACGCAGAGCCAAGTCAGCTCGTCGTAGAAAAGCTCGCCGTCCGCCTTACTGAAGTAGCCGTCCTTCACGCCCCAATCGGCGAGCGTGCGGGTGACGCGGTGGATAAGCTGCTTCACCGACTTCTCGCGCTCGGCCTTCGCGGGGTCGCCGTAGAAATACTTCGAGCAGACCACCTTGGTGGCGAGGAGCGACCAACTCTTGGGCACCTCGACGCCCTCCTGCTTGAAAATCGTCTTGCCGGAGTCATCGGTGATTTCGGCGGTGCGGCGGTCCCACTCGATTTGGTCGAAGGGCTTGACCTTGGCGTCGGAGAAGACGCGCTGGAGGCGGTTGGATTTCTTGGCGGACTTGGCAGCGGGCTTCACAGCGCGCGGGGTGGACACGGCGGCCTTCGGGCGGCGGGCGGAGGGGGCAGGAGCGAGCATAGGCTCAGGAGCGTCAATCATGGATTTCGGTTGGCTAGAGTTGTCGGGCATTGAAGCGTCTTTATCACTCACGGCCGCACCATACAGCCTGACCGAATCAGACGCCAAGCTCCCTCGCTGCTGGGGTTTCCCACTTGTGACTGCCTTGCGGGACACCCCATCGGTTGGGGAGCGGCGGTGAGGCTAGCACTAGGTATAGTGGTGACAAGCAGTTTTTGGGAAAAAGTTGTTGGCGGGTTATTCGCGCAAAAAAGGCCCAAAAATAGAGGGTTTCACCAAGGTATGTGGACAACCGACGGAGGGGATTGTGAACAACCGGCGGCGCCCAGATGATAGGCAGGTATCGCTGCCGAATGGCTAGCTCTCCAAGGCCTTCGGCGGGGCGAGCACGAAGGACGCAAGCAGGGCTTGGCGCGCACTGGCGGGCTGGCGGAGGAGTGCCACCACGGCGCGGGCGTCGGGGGAGCCGATGTCCCGACGGACAACGCGCGAAGCGGCCAGCGGCCTGCCGTGCTTCTCGGTCAACTCGCCCACATGACGCATCCGCGCGGCGACCGTCTCGTGCAGGTGCGTGGCGCGTTGATACGCCTGCGTATTGTGTTCGAGGTGGGCGAGTGGCTTGGTCGGCTCGGGCAGGCTGTCGTAGGACGTGTCTTGCCAGGGCGAGGAACTCTCGCGGGAGGCGATGCTCTCCTCGTCAATGCCCTGCGACTCGCGCGCCACCTTTTGCGGCACGAGCGGCGGGGGAGGCACGCGGTGGACGATGGGCGGGGGAGGCGTGCTCGCCGTGCTGTCGAGCGGTGGTTTGCCTTCGAGCAGGCGCTTAAGTTCCTCTTCCCAGTTCAACGGCTGGTTGGGATTCGGCGCGGACGAGTTGCCGCCAGCCGAGCGCTGCGAACGAGAATTCTCCTCGTCTTCGCCGCCCCACGGCTCCGCCTGACCGTCCTTCTGGTTGCGCTTCTGTAACCAGCTTGAGAGCGCGGAGATGACGACGATGGCCAGCATCACCCAGATGTTGTCGATGACGGCGAGGAGGCCGCTGGGGACAACGCTGGCTGTGATGGAAGCGAGTTCGCTCACGCGCAAGGCTCAGTTGAATCAGCTCTTCACCTGCGGCGTGGCCCCCGCCGTGGCGATGCTCTCGCGCATGCCGGTGTCGGCCTGCACGTTCTTCATCTTGTAATAGTCCATGATGCCGAGGTTGCCGTTGCGGAACGCCTCGGCCATTGCCATCGGGATGAGCGCCTCGGCCTCGACGACGCGCGCGCGCATCTCGGACACGCGGGCGACCATCTCCTGCTCGGTCGCCACGGCGGCGGCGCGGCGGACTTCGGCCTGCGCCTGCGCGATGAGCTTGTTCGCCTCGGCCTGCTCGGCCTGCAACTTAGCGCCGACGTTTTCGCCCACGTCCACGTCCGCAATGTCAATCGAGAGGATTTCAAACGCGGTGCCGGAATCGAGGCCCTTCTCCAGCACGGTCTTGGAAATGCGGTCGGGGTTTTCGAGCACGGCCTTGTAGCTCACGGAGGAACCGATGGTGGTGACGATGCCCTCACCGACACGCGCGATGATGGTCTCCTCCGTCGCGCCGCCGACGAAGCGGTCGAGGTTCGTGCGCACGGTCACGCGGGCCTTCACTTTTACGGCGATGCCGTCCTTGGCCACGGCGTCAATCGTCACCTTGCCGGAGGAGGCGGCGGGGCAGTCAATGACCTTGGGATTCACCGAGGTCCGCACGGCTTCGAGCACGGTCTTGCCCGTGCCCTTCGTCGCGAGGTCAATGGCGCACGCGCGGTCGAAGTCCAAGTGGATGCCGGCCTTCTTCGCCGCGATGAGCGCCCGCGCGACGTCCTCGATGTTGCCGCCGGCGAGGTAGTAGTTGGAGAGGTCGTCAATGGTGAGCGGAATGCCGGACTTCACCGCCATGATGCGCGTGTCCACGATGGTGCCGACGGGCACGCTGCGGAGCTTGAGCGCGATGAGTTCGGTGAACGTCACCTTCGCGCCGGAGGTCCAGGCGCGCACCCAGATCATGCCGAAGTTCAGGACGAGAATGCCGAAGACGAATGCGGCGAGGCCCATCGCGCCGTAAATCACGACCATGATTTTGGGATCGATTTCGGCTAGGAGCGGGGTGAGTTCCATAGTTTGTTTGTATTGTTTGCTGTTTTACCGGGAGAAATTCAAGTCTTGCGGACGACCACGCGCATTCCTTCGACAGCGATGACATTCACTGAATCGCCGCGCTCGATCATCGCGCCCTCCGCGACCACGTCCACGCGCTGGCCGCCAATGATGGCCACGCCGGCCGGCCTCAGCGCCGTGTGCGCCACACCCGACTGACCGACCAGTTCCGGTCGCTCTGTGCCGATGTCGCCCACCACGCCGTCGGATGCGTAAACCCGGCCGAACCGGCTGGTTGGAAAATATTTTACCCACAGCATGAAGCCAATGAGCAGCCCAACCAACGTGCCGAGCAGAATCCAGTTGCCCGTTGCCACGCCGAACTCCTCATAGCCCGCCGACACGCCCGCGATGAGGCAAAGCACGCCGATGGTTCCGGCGATCATTCCCGGCAGCACCGTCTCCGCGAGCAGCAGAATCGCGCCCGCGAGCAGGAGTGTGACGACGATGACCATGGGTGGAGAATAGGGCGGGGACCGCGGTGGGCCAAGGGGAATTCCTGTGGCATTGTAGAGGGGCAGGGGACGTAATCAGTGATTAGTCCAACCCTCGACCGCTCACTGTTCACTCTTTCCTCCCTACTTCCCCGAGAGCGGCCTCCCCGTCATCGGTGCCGCCGGCTCCTTCCAAGTGAACGTCGGCTCATAGCTCACTGCCAGATGCGGCGTCTCCAGCCGCAGGCCGCCCTGCAGCCGCGATTGAAACGCCGCCGCGAGCACGCCCGTGGTCAGCAACGTGCGCTCGGCCGGCCACGTCGGCTTACCCGTGTAGATCATCTGCTCCACGCCTTGCAGCAGGAACGCGAAATGTCCGAAGGGCCGCGCCTCCTGCGTCCAGAACGCTGTGGCCGGCAAATCCTTCCGCCCCTCCTCGCGCCACGCGACAATCCACTCGTTGTGCCCGTCCTTCGCGTCGTGGATCATCGTGGCCTTGAAGCCGTCGCGATACTCGATGAAGTAAGCCGCAGGATTTTTTACCTGCTCAATGAACGGCTTCTTGAACCGAGCCTTGTTCTCGCGCGCGTCTACGGCGGCTTGAAGAATCTCTTGGCTGAAGCGGCCTTTCTTCATTTCCTCCCACACCTCCGGTCCTTGCATGAACTGCACCGCGGCGACGCCCGTCTCGCCGCCGCGCCGTCGCTCGACGAGGCATTGCAACGCCTCCAACCCGTGAAAGCCGTAGCCCTCCAGCGGCCCATAGGAGAGCGCCACCGCCTCCGTCGCGCGCGCGCCCTGTTTCATCTCCACCGCCGGATGCCGCCACAAACCTGGCAGCGACGACCCCGCCATCAGCGGCACCCGCAGCTCGCGCGCCGTGTCATACATCCACTTCGCGTCCGCCCAGTTCGCGGCCAAGTGCTTGTCGGAAAACACCGGCACGCTGCGCCCCACCTTGCGGAACACCGCCGCCGTCTCCTCGAAGAACCGCCGGCGCGGATACATGATCTGCCCCGTGTCCGAGAGCGGATACTTGCCGTGCTCGCCGATGAGCAGCACGCCGTCCACCGCGAGCGACTTGCCGCCGAGCGTCAGCGCCTGCTCGATGCTTGGCACAATTGGCACCCCATGCTCCGCCGCGAGCCGATCGCCAATGTCCTTCTCGTGTTTCTGATCCACGTAGAGGCTGACCACCTTGAGCTTGGGCCAGCCCGCGCCTGGCGGCCACGAGCCTTGCCCATCGAGCGAATGGCTTTGCAGGATGCGGCTGACGATCACATCTGCGTGCGAGTTGTGGTGATAGACCGTGACAATTGCCGCGACGCGCTTCGGCTCGGCAGCCGAAGCCGCCCTCGCCCTCGCCCCCGCCGCCAGCGCCAGTCCACCGACAAACTGTCGGCGCGATCGCCACGACAGTTGAGTTGAAGGAGCGTCAGTGGGAACGGATGGGCCGGTCAATGGATGGGATCGCACGCATCTGTGGACGCGAGAGGGAAACCACTTCTTGAAAGAAAGTGGGACTGATCAATTCGCTGACCTGCAAGAAGTGCAGTTTGATTCTACACGCCAGCGATGATGCGAAGAATAATGGAGGCGAATTGCAGCCCGCGCGTTACCCTTCGGGCCGATGGGAAACCGGTTTTACGAGGCGGGCGAAGGGCGGGCGGAGCGGGTCAATGACCTCTTCGCCGCCATCGCGCCGCGCTACGACCTCATCAATGACCTGCAAAGCTTCGGCCTGCATCGCTGGTGGAAGCGGCGACTGATCCAGTTCGCGGCGGTGCAGCCGGGCGAGTCCGCGCTGGACCTGTGCTGCGGAACTGGGGACGTAGCGTTCGCGCTCGCCGAGGCTGGCGCACGGGTGACGGGCATGGATTTCAGCGCGCCGATGCTGGCAGTGGCAGAGGCGAGGAAGGTGAAAGTTGGCGAGGCGGCGGGGCCGGTGTTCCTCCAAGGCGATGCGCTGCGCACGCCGTTTCCCGACGCGCACTTCGATGTCGTAACCATCAGCTACGGCTTGCGGAACCTCGCGAGCGTGGACGAGGGATTGCGCGAGATGTGGCGCGTGCTCAAGCCGGGCGGTCGCCTGCTGGTGCTGGATTTCGGCAAGCCGGACAACGCGGTCTGGCGCGGGGCTTACTTCGCTTATCTGCGTTTTGCTGTGCCGGTGTTTGGCCGGCTGTTCTGCAAAAATGCGGCGGCTTACGCTTACATCCTCGAATCGCTCCAGCACTACCCGGCACAACGCGGCGTGGACGAAAAGCTTCGCGCTCTCGGCGCGGCAAACGCCCGCATCGTGAACTTCCTCGGTGGCGTGATGAGCATCAACGTGGCGGAGAAGCTGCGCGGTTAAACCCGTGGCCTCGCTATAAACACCGCGCGGACATGTGTCCTGTGCGCCATTGCCAAGTCGCCTGCCGCTGCTAGGCTCGCCCCATGACTTCGTTCCTGATTGTCCTCGGAGTGGTGGTCGCCATCGTCATCATCGTCGGCCTGTGGGGCGTGGGCATCTACAACGGCCTCGTCGCCCTGCGGCAGGCGGTGAAGAATGCGTGGGCGCAGATTGACGTTCAGCTCAAGCGCCGGCACGACCTCATCCCTAACCTCGTTGAGACGGTCAAAGGCTACGCGACGCACGAGAAGGAGACGCTCGAACGCGTCATCAATGCGCGCGCGCGCGCCACCAGCGCCACGACTCCCGCCGACAAGATCAAGGCCGAGGGCGAAGTCAGCTCCGCGCTTGCGCGACTGCTCGTCGTCTCCGAGGCGTATCCCGACCTGAAGGCGAACACGAACTTCACCTTGCTCCAAGGCGAGTTGACTGGCACGGAAGACCGAATCGCCTTCGCGCGTCAGGCTTACAACGACGCCGTGACCAAGCTGAACACCGGCATCCAAACGTTTCCCGCTGTGCTCATCGCGGGGATGCTGGGCTTCAAGGAGGAGCCGTTCTTCGAGACGCCCGCTGCGGAGAAGGACGTGCCGCAGGTGAAGTTCTGAAGGCGTGTTCCGTGATTTAGCGCCGCACGCCCCCGAACGAAATCACGGAGCACAGAGCACGAAACACTGCAATCTTGCCCCCTCCGCCGTTCCCCGCCACGCTTCTTCCCATGCGATTCATCCGCGACATACACGCGGCAAAAAAAGCTCTGGGCCAGCCCGTCATCTCGTTCGAGTTCTTCCCGCCGAAGACCAACGAGGGCGAGAAGAACCTCTTCGAGAAACACATCCCGGAGCTGATGAAGCTCCGCCCTGACTTCTGCTCCGTGACCTACGGCGCGGGCGGCAGCACGCGGGAGAAGACCATCGGCATCGTGGACCGCATCCAGCGCGAGCACGGCCTCACCACGATGATGCACCTCACCTGCGTCAACGCGACGAAGGACGAACTCACTGCCGTCCTCGCCGAGGCCCGGCAGCGCGGCATCAAAAACATCCTCGCGCTGCGCGGCGACCCGCCCGCCGGTGGCGAGTTCAAGGCCACGCCCGGCGGCTTTGAGTATTCCCATCAGCTCGTCAGCTATCTCCGCGAACTCCGCGGTTTCGGCATCGGCACCGCCGGTTTCCCCGAAGGCCACATCGCGTGCAAGGAGGGCAAGCTCGTGGACTGGGACCGCCTCAAGGCCAAGATTGATTGCGGCGCGGACTTCGTCGTCACGCAGCTCTTTTTCGACAACGCGGACTTCTACGCCTTCCGCGATTACCTCGCGAAGAAAGGCGTCACAGTTCCCATCGTCCCCGGCATCCTGCCCGCGCACAGTGGCTCGCAGATTAAGCGCTTCACCGCCCTGTGCGGCGCGCAACTCCCCGCGCCCTTCCTCGCCGGCCTCGACAAGTGCGGCGCGGACGACGCGGCCGCGACCGAGTTCGGCATCGAATACGCCACCGCGCAATGCGCCGACCTGCTCAAGAACGGTGCCGAAGGCATCCACTTCTACACGCTGAACAAGGCCCTCGCCACCACGCGCATCCTCCAGAATCTCCAGCTCGCGTAGCACGCCCGTCGCATGACGCAAACTGCCTTTGCCCCGGATCTGCTCGCGCTGGAACTCACCGGCGACGCGCGGGAACTGCTGGAACAGCTCGGCGCACC